>NZ_CP085871.1:1740000-2040000 GCF_020810675.1 Pasteurella canis | reverse complement strand
TACTGTTTGAGTCAAAATATAAAAACTCACTAATACAACAACTAATGCAATGATGACAGGCACAGGAATCGCAAATGTCTCTGTCAATACAATTCGTCCGTTTCCTAAAAAACGTAAAGCATCTGGAAAATTATAAATTGTTTTTCCATCTGAAATAGTTAAAGCTAATCCTCGCGCAATCCCCATCATCCCCAAAGTAGTAATAAAGGGGGTGACTTTACCATACACAATCACTAATCCATTCACATACCCACAAAGTATTCCCACTAAAATAGCTGCTAAAACCGCACTGATCACGATACATAACACAGCAAAGCTTGAAGGATCTTCACCTAGCCAATTCATGCCCCAATGAGTAAATACCCCTAAACATACCGCACTTAACGCAACAATAGAACCGACGGATAAATCAATCCCCCCTGTTAAAATCACATAAGTCATCCCTACGGAAATCACGCAAATGATAGACACCTGTAATAAAATATTCATAATGTTATTAGCAGATAGAAACACATCTGAACTAAACGACATGCCAATAATCATAAGTAGCAAAATGATGCCGATTCCTAATTTTGAAAAGACTTTTCTTAAACTTGTCATAGCCCACCTACTCATCTACACCAATCATTAAACGCATTAAATTTTCTTCTGAAATCTCTGATTTATCGGTTACTTCTTTAACAATTGCACCTTGTCGCATCACAATCACTCTATCAGACATCGTAATCAACTCAGGTAAATCTGAAGAAACCATAACAATAGAACCACCCTTATTTGTGAATTCACGCATCAAATCATAAATTTCTGATTTTGCACCAACATCAATACCTCGTGTTGGTTCGTCGAAAAACAAAATCTTAACGCCACTTTCTAACCAACGCGCAATGATCACTTTTTGTTGGTTACCTCCTGAAAGTGTTTTAGTGATTTGCTCTTGATTTTGAGAAGCAATGCGTAATTTTTGCCGATTTTCTTCTGCCACTTTACTTTCCAACGCTTTATTTAAAACAAACCCATTCCAAAAACGTTTTAAAATTGGCAATGTGATATTCTCTCTAATGCTGAGTCCTAATACTAAACCCTGCTGTTTTCGATCTTCTGTGATGAAACCAATTTTATGTTGGACAGCATCTTCAGGAGAGCGAATTTGGACATGTTTTCCAAAAACGGAAATATTTCCCTGCGCATCATCAGCACCAAAAATTGCTCTTAATAGCTCTGTTCGTCCAGCACCAACCAAACCTGCGAAGCCAAGGATTTCCCCTTCATGTAAAACAAAAGAGGCTGGTTTCTTAATATGTTGATTAGTCAAATTCTTAATACGTAACACTTCTTTCACTGGCACATAATTACGTTGATACGCTGAAAAATTAATTTCACGCCCAACCATTAATCTCACAATTTCATCTGGCGATGTTTCACTATAAGCCATTGTGCCAGTCAATTGGCCATCTCTTAAAACAGTTACTTTATCCGCAATAAATTTAAATTCCTCAAGACGATGAGAGATATAAATCATTGCCACATTTTTTTCTTTTAACTGATGGATTATTTTAAAAAGAGTTTGAGTATTTTTTCTTGAGATTGAGGAGGTGGGTTCATCAAAAATAATTACTTTATATTCACTAAAGACCGCTTTTGCAATTTCTACCATTTGCTGCTGAGCAATAGATAATTCGGCAACCTTAGCATCAGGATCAATGTCTAGCTCTAATTCATTAATAATTTGTTGCGTTTTTTGCCGCATAGCCGACCAATCCATTTTTCCACAATATTCCACCTGTTCATTTCCTAAAAAAATATTTTCTAGTACAGACAATTGTGGCACTAACATTAATTCTTGATGTATGAATCCAATACCTATCGCTTGTGCTTCTTTTACATTTTGTGGAGAATAAGGTTTTCCCTCAAAAAACATTTCTCCTTGTTCAAAAGAATAAATACCTGCAATAATCTTACATAGCGTTGATTTTCCAGCGCCATTTTCTCCCACTAAGCAATGAACTTCACCTGCATAAATATCCATATCTATATCTTTCAGAATAGGCACACCAAAAAAACTTTTATCAATATTTTTTAGCTTCAATATGCAATTTTTACGTTCCATAAAATAAATCCATACTTTATTCAGTTTCAATTGATAGCATAATTTAAACTGAGTACAAAAAATGTGAAAGAAGTCACGGTTTGAAAATTTTAATCTGTCTATACTGAAACTTCCTAATTCACTCTTAGAGGAGATAGATAATGGTGTCAACACTTTTCAAGAAAACGATAACTGCAACAGCATTACTCATCGCATTATCAAGTTCCGCATTGGCAGCTGAAAAGCCACAAATCGCGTTGCTAATGAAAACCCTAAGTAATGAATACTTTATCACTATGCGACAAGGTGCAGAAGAAAAAGCAAAAGAGGTCAATATTGATCTTATTGTGCAAGTCGCTGAAAAAGAGGACTCTACTGAACAGCTTGTAGGTCTAGTAGAAAACATGATTGCTAAGAAAGTAGATGGAATTATTGTTACTCCAAATGACTCTATTGCATTTATTCCTGCTTTTCAAAAAGCAGAAAAAGCAGGGATCCCAATTATTGATTTAGATGTACGCTTAGATGAAAAGGCGACTAAGAAAGCAGGACTCAAATTTAATTATGTTGGTGTCGATAACTTCCATGGTGGTTATCTCGCAGCAAAAAATCTGGCAGAAGCGTTAAATAATACGGGTGATGTCGCTATTTTAGAAGGCATTCCTGGCGTGGATAATGGTGAACAGCGCAAAGCAGGTGCGCTTAAAGCATTTGCAGAAGCAAAAGATATTAAAGTCGTTGCTTCGCAATCAGCTAACTGGGAAACTGAACAAGCCCTTAATGTGACAACGAATATTTTAACTGCCCATCCAAATATCAAAGGTATTTTCGCAGCGAATGATAATATGGCGATTGGCGCGGTTACTGCGATTGAAAATGCAGGCTTAGCAGGAAAAGTTCTCGTTGCAGGCTATGATGGTATTCCACTTGCGATTGACTATGTAAAACAAGGAAAAATGCAAAATACTATTGATCAACTACCTAAAAAACAAGTGGCTGTCGCTATTGAAAGTATTTTGAAAAAATTGAACAAACAAGAACTACCAGAGTTCTATTATGTTGATCCTGTTGTTGTTGATAAAGAAAAATCGAAAGAATACTAAGTAATCTAACGCAATTTTCTAAAAAGTAACCGCACTTTTAGCCATCTTAAAGTGCGGTTTTTATTGCATGACAACTATTGTCCAACACCAAGGCAATTAGGTGATTTAGGAAAAGTCTCATTTAATGCTTGCCATTCTGCTTTGTTATACAAGTGTAAAGCGAGAGCATGAATCCCTTTTTGCAAGTCTTCAGCTAAAAATTGATATACTTTACGATGACGCGCAACTTTCGTTAACCCTTCAAAGCAATCACTCACTAACACTACTTTAAAATGTGAGTCGCCACCGCGTCCTGAACTATGCATATGACTTTCATTTTCAATATGTAAAAAGTGCGGTGCAAACTCTTGTGATAATCGAGTTATCAAATCTTGCTGTTTTGACATCTGTCCTTCCTCACTGCATAAATAAATTTAAGGCATAAAGGCTATACATTCACACTTAACTTTGCAAGAATAATATGAATTAATTTTTATACTTAGCTGTCTAAACTACCAGCCCCTTTTCATTGAATGAGGACATTATGAAATCACATAAAATTTTATCGCTTAGTGCACTAATTAGCTGTGCTATTCTATTAAGTGCTTGTCAAACATTACCATCCACTCTGACGTTTACACCGCCTGCACCAACAGCCACAATGACGATTAATCAAAGTGCAATTGTTTTTGTCACTGTTCGCGATAGTCGCCCTCAAACTGAAGTGTCTAGCTATGTTACTGATGGTAAATTAATTAAGCTATCAGCAACTCCTAGTGTGACACAACTTTTTCAACAAGTTGAACAACAAGATCTAATCAGTAAAGGCTTCCGTATTGGCACTTCTCAAAACTCAAATGCCGCTGTAACAGTAGATGTACGTAAATTTTATGCCAATGTAGAACAAGGTAATTTACGTTATAACATTGATAGCAAAGTTGAGGTAACCATTCATGTACAAGGTGCCAGAGGACAATTCAGTAAAAATATTAACGCCAACCGCACTTATGCTGGTGCTTTCTCCGCGAAAAATCCTGAAATACAAAAAATCTTAGGTGAAACATTTAACGAAGTTGTCAAATCAATTTACAGTGACCGTGAAATAGCAAATGCAATCAATGCTGTATCCGCTCCATAATATTTCAATTCACTAACCTACTCTTACATCCGATCCTAACCATCAGTCTTAGGATCGGTTCTTCTTATTACTCTTACTAAAATTCGACTAACTATTTAAAGAGAATTAAACTATTTTATCGAAATAAAAAGAGCCGTTTACTGCATATTCATGAAAAATTAGCAATCTTTTTATGCCACTATAGCATCTATATAGATCCTAATATTTAACTAATCATTTCACTTTATTTTACTGTTTTAATTTGGAGAAAAGATAAAAATACAAGAATAATATTCAGTTTAATAGACTATTCAGATGATCTAATACTATACTGAAATATTTTATAATGATGAAAAGTATTAAATGAAAAAACCCACTATTTTCATAGTGGGTCTTAAGAATTTGGCTCCTCCTGCTGGACTTGAACCAGCGACATACGGATTAACAGTCCGCCGTTCTACCGACTGAACTAAGGAGGAATAGTGGTGCCTCGAGGCGGAATCGAACCACCGACACGGGGATTTTCAATCCCCTGCTCTACCGACTGAGCTATCGAGGCAACTCATCAGTGGTGCGTATTAAACGTTTTTTTCAGGTTTAAGTCAACACCTAAATTAAAAAAAATCACTTTTTTTTAATCGGTTGCATATTAAACAAACGAAAAGTATAAAAATAGCACGAATCCATTCATTTTTTATGTTTTTTAATTAAAAATAAATAAAAAAGATGCTCACAATCATCACTGATAAATGAGCATGTTTGATTATAATTTAGTATTATTTTCTCACACGATAACTTTTCTGTGCTTGATCGACTTTTAATAAATAGTTCCGTGCTTGTGCTGATGGATGTTTCGTTGTTAAAATCCGATACACTTGCTCAGGATACAAGTTATTGATCTTAGCAATAGCCATGTCTCGATCTTGATCAAATACACGTAATACAGCACCAGCGCCACTATTATAAGCAGAAATCATGGCAAAACGCTTTGATGTCGGATTCGTGATACCATCCAAATATTTATTTTGTAACAACCATAAATACGATACACCCGCATCAATATTCTTTTCTGGGTCAAATAAATAGGATTTTGATGGTTGACCACCTCTTCCTTTCATTTTGAAAATATCTCGACCTGCTGTCGTAGGTACGACTTGCATCAAACCAATTGCATTTGCATAGCTAATTGCATAGGGATTAAAACTTGATTCTGTTTGCATAATACCTAAAATTAAGCTTTCATCCATATTGTAACGACGCGCCATTTTACGCACTAAAGGCAAATACTTTTGTGCACGTACTGCCACATGGTTAGCGATCATAGGAATCACAACATATTGTACAGTATGACCATTATTTAAACGGCGTGTTTGCAGCTTATTCTGCACTAGATAGGAAGCAAAATTACCTGCAATAGTTGTATTTGTAATTGAACCACCTAAATGATCAATTACCTGTCCAACTAAAAAAGGGCGCGAACTGATCGGTACATCACCTGAAGCAAAAAGATCAATACCATTTGCATCTGAGCCCATCAATAAAATATGTACAATTGCATTATGGAGATGACGAATATCTGTTTGTGTTTCAACAGTAATCAAACCTTCATCAAAGCTAACATGGCTACGTGTATAAAAACGATCTGTATATTTCACATAGTCTTTACGACTTGCTACAAGTAATTCATTGACTCCCCAAATACGATCAATATTATGGGAAAATTGCCCAGTTAAAATATCTAACCCACGTGTATCCTTTGCAAATGCTTCATCAAATTCTGAGCTTTTATAAGATGATGTGCTACCACAGGCAAATAAAAAAGGTATTAATGCACAAATAATATACTTTTTCATCGTTCATTATTCCGTTGGTGGCACATAGCCTTCAATATGAACATCTTTACCTTCAAATAAGAAACTGACCATTTCTTGTTCCAGTAATTTTCTATGCTCCGCATTCATCATATTTAATTTTTTCTCATTCACTAGCATAGTTTGCTTTTTCATCCACTCACCCCATGCTTGTTTGCTGATCGAATCAAAAATACGTTTACCTAACTCACCAGGATATAACTGAAAATCTAACCCCTCAGCCTCTTGTTTGAGGTATTCACAGAATACGGTTCTAGCCATAATAATTCCTTATAAATTGCATTAATAAACTCTTTACTGGCGCCGCCAGTCCAATTTGCGTTGGATTTTGCGGATCATACCAATATTTGACCTCACTTAATACAGTTGATTCATATTCTCTTTTATTTTCCCCAACTTTTTTCCAATCAGAGCGGTCTTGGAGACGTTCTTGCATATCCACATCCGCATAAATAGGATAAATATCTAAATGAAAATGACTGAAAGTGTGGCGAAAGCTCGACCATTCTTGATAATAAGCAACACCTTGCTTATGCAAAAAAGCCAACAAATCGACTTTATTTTCAAATTGTGGAAAACAATACAACCCTCCCCAAATACCAGAATTTTCGCGTTGTTCTAATGCGACCTTACCTTTTGCATTTAAAATCAAAAAATAGCTACTACGTTCAGGGAGTGTTTTTTTGGGCTTTTTACCAGGATAATTTTGCCAATTTTGCTGTAAATTTGCTTGGCAAGTTGCTTTTAACGGACACAGGTCACATTTTGGTTTAGTACGTGTACAAACCATAGCACCAATATCCATCATAGCTTGATTAAAATCTGCAACTTGTTCCGTTGGCGTTACTTGAGCACTTAGTTGCCAGAGTTGCTCCTCTACTTTTTTTTCACCTGGCCAACCAGAAATTGCGAAATAACGAGAAAGTACACGTTTCACATTCCCATCTAAAATAGGATAGGGCGCATTCAAGCAAGAAGATAACACCGCACCAGCTGTACTTCTGCCTACTCCAGTTAATCCCCATACTTGTTCAAAATCTGTCGGGAAATTGCCCTCATATTGATCTCTAATAGTTTGTGCTGCTTTATGTAAATTTCTCGCTCGCGCATAATAACCAAGCCCAGTCCATAAATGTAATACTTCGTCTAAAGGTGCATTAGCGAGTGCGGTCACATTTGGAAAAGTTTTCACAAAACGTTCAAAGAATGGTATCACCGTTGCCACTTGTGTTTGTTGCAACATCACTTCAGACAACCAAACACCGTATAAACTTTTATTTTGTTGCCAAGGCAAATGTTTACGCCCAAATTTTGCATACCAATTCAGTACAGCATGTGCAAAAGGGGCGTTGGGAGAGGATAAAGCTAACATAATGAATACAAATAAAGTGCACTAAAAATGAAAAGTATGTTGTTTCTTGCGCCGTGATACAAAATAAAAATCTACTGTAGATGATTTACCTTATAATCACAAGCTAAGCTGATAATAAAATACAGGCGGAATCAAATAAACTGCTTTTTATCTACATAATTAATGTGGCGACATACTTTTTAATACGCTATCTTTTAATATAAAGTGATGAAATAATGCTGCAATAGCATGTAATCCAGCTAAAACAATAAAACCATTAGCTACAATTTGATGTGCCTTACCTAAAGAAATATCAACACTAAAATAGGGTAATGTAACACCTAATAACATGAAGTCATCAACATCAGCAGTTAATGTTAGATAGCCTAAAATAGGTGTCAATAACATAAAAATATATAACAGCATTTGCACTGAATGTGCTGCGATATGTTGTAAAGGTGACAAATTATGTTTTGGTAATACATTACGATACAGAAGACGCAGTGGGATACGAATCATAAATAATAAGATCAATAGTAGACCACTAAAAACATGAATCTCTCCTATTACACCATCCGCAGGTGGATAATCCCCTGTAAAATAAGCGACTAAAACACAAAGCAAAGTGAACCAGTGTAAATAAATCATTGTTTTTGGATATTTTGACGACATATTCAGAATCCTTCCCAACATAAATAGAAAATAAAACTCACTATACAACCACACAATCTTGGTATTTTTCAGCAAAAGCCGTATAATTCGCAGCAAATCCAGTCATTATAAACAAAAAACATGTCATTTAATAAACAAGAATTAACCCAAACAACCACTTTTGCTGATCAAAAGCGCAAAACAGTTGAAATTGCTGAATTTACTGAAGATGGGCGTTACAAACGTAAAATCCGTAGTTTTGTATTACGCACTGGTCGCCTCAGTGAGTTTCAAAAAAACGCAATGAATCAACATTGGCACTTTTACGGCTTAGAACACCAAATTCAACCTTTTAATTTTCAAACAATTTATGGTAATGATAACCCTGTTATTTTAGAAATTGGTTTTGGTATGGGACATTCTTTAGTTGAAATGGCACATCAAAATCCTCATTTCAATTACTTAGGTATTGAGGTGCATACACCAGGTGTTGGTGCCTGTATTGCGAATGCAGTGGAAAAAGAAGTAAAAAATTTGCGTGTTATTTGTCATGATGCAACCGAAATTTTACGTGATTGCATTCCAGATAATAGTCTTACTGGCTTACAATTATTTTTTCCAGATCCTTGGCACAAGGCAAAACATCATAAACGTCGCATTGTACAGACACCATTTGTAGCAAAAATCAGTCAAAAGCTTGTTCAAGGCGGTTTTATCCATATGGCTACCGATTGGGAAAACTATGCTGAGCATATGTTGGACATATTACGACAAGCCAATGAGTTAGAAAATACATCAATAACCAATGATTATATTCCTCGCCCTGAATCTCGCCCACTTACGAAATTTGAACAACGAGGGCATCGTTTAGGGCATGGTGTGTGGGATTTATATTTCACTAAAAAGTAAAAAACACACCGCACTTTTAAACATTTATCAGCCAACAGAGAGGAGAATCGAAAATGGCGATCAAACGTAACAGAAGACAACGTAAAAAAATGCACCTTGCTGAATTCCAAGAATTAGGTTTCTTAGTGAATTGGCAATTTGCAGAAGGCACTGCTATTGAACAAATTGATGAAGTAGTTGATCGTTTTATTCGTGAAGTTATCCAACCAAATGGTTTAGCTTATGAAGGAAGTGGTTACTTACATTGGGAAGGTCTAGTTTGCTTAGAAGCACTTGGAAAATGTGATGAAAGTCACCGCACTTTAGTAAAAGAATGGTTAGAGAAAAACGGGTTGCAACAAATCGAAATCAGTCAATTATTCGACATTTGGTGGGAATACCCTGCAAAAGAAGCATAAATAGCTGATAAGGCGAACATCATTGTTCGCCTTTTTCATTTTAATTAAACAATAATTCTTTAATCCTCTGTAGAAACCCTTGACGAATCATCCTTTCAAGCGTAACATTCGCCCCGATTTAGTAATATGAGGACACACACTTTGGACAGTCACAGTCGATACCGAATTGCTTTTTTACTGTAACTTTCGCTGTTGCCTTTATATCAGCGAAGTTCGCTGATAGATCATTTCTAACACCATTTTATTCGGCATCTTTTTATGGTCATCGAGATATCGATAGCCAATAATCAAACGAAAAATTAATCATTCTTTTACTATCACGGCTTATTTCGTTTGGTTTCTTTTGTTCATTGCGTTGTTCATAATCCAATTAAGGAGTATGACAAAATGATAAATGCTTTCACTCTTGAAGATGCTCGTCTTGTTCGCATTGATGAAGATGAAAATACACAACTAAACAATGCAATCTGGCTCGATCTACTTGAACCGACGAGCGAAGAACGCGAAATTTTACAAGACAGTCTAGGACAAAGCCTCGCAACGTTTCTCGAATTAGAGGACATTGAAGCATCTGCTCGTTTCTTTGAAGACCAAGATGGCTTACACTTACACTCATTCTTTTATTGTGAAGACGAAGAAGATTATGCTGATTTAGCCAGCGTCGCCTTTACTGTACGTGATGGCCGCCTCTTTACACTACGTGATCGTGAACTGCCTGCCTTCCGTTTATATCGTATGCGTTCACGTAATCAACGCTTAATTGAATGTAATGCTTACGAAGTTTTATTAGATTTATTTGAAACTAAAATTGAGCAACTGGCTGATGTTATTGAAACTGTGTATTCTGATTTAGAAAAATTAAGTCGTGTAATCTTAGATGGTACACAAGGTGAGGCTTTTGACCAGGCATTGTCGACGCTAACCGAACAAGAGGACACCAGCTCAAAAGTGCGTTTATGTCTGATGGATACACAACGAGCATTAAGCTTCTTAGTTCGTAAAACACGCTTACCTGCAAATCAGCTTGAACAAGCTCGTGAAATTTTACGTGATATTGAATCATTACAACCACATAATGAATCTTTATTCCAACGTGTAAACTTCTTAATGCAAGCAGCAATGGGTTTCATCAGTATTGAACAAAACCGCATTATTAAAATCTTCTCAGTTGTGTCAGTTATCTTCCTTCCACCGACATTAGTTGCTTCTAATTATGGGATGAACTTTGATGTAATGCCAGAGCTCGGTTTGAAATTTGGCTATCCAATGGCATTAGGTTTAATGGCTCTCGCAGCATTTGCCCCATATTGGTATTTTAAACGCAAAGGTTGGTTATAAAATTTAAGGTAATACAATGAACTCATTACAAATTTTAATTTTTACATTGATTGATGTATACGGATTTATTTTAGTTTTACGTGCATGGTTCCAATTTAGCAGAGTGGATTTTTATAATCCACTCTCACAAGGCTTAGTTAAAATTACTCAACCTGTCTTATCTCCTTTGCGTACATTTATTCCTACATTCAGGAATATTGATTTAGCCGCGCTCATTTTGGCTTTCTTATTATTTAGTATCAAATTTCCCCTCGCACATTTAGTAGGTAATGTATTTATTAGTCATGCAGACATTCTCGACTATGCATTAGCAGGCTTACTCACATTAATACGTACATGTGGAAAAGCCGTTTTCTATGTTCTTTTACTTAGTGCAATCATGAGTTGGTTTAATCGCACCCCTAATCCAATGCAATTTGTTCTCCATCAGCTAACCTCTCCACTTTTAAGCCCAATTCAACGCATTTTACCTAATACAGGAATGATTGATTTTTCACCGATGATACTCGTTTTTGGTTTATTTTTCTTAGACAAAGTTCTACTGGATCTTTTCGGTGCTTACTGGTTATTAGCAAGCTACTAAAAGTACAGTCAATTTGAAAGGTGTTTTGTAATAGTGACAATATTCGCAGTAGAAAAACAGGGTGAAGATTTAAGATTACGGATTTTTTTGCAACCAAAAGCAAGTAAAGATCACATTGTTGGGCTACATGACAATGAGCTTAAAATCACTATTACAGCACCGCCTATTGATGGGCAAGCAAATGCACATTTACTCAAATTTTTAAGCAAAACATTCAAAGTACCCAAAAGCAGTATTGTATTAGAAAAAGGTGAACTCAATCGACATAAACAGATTTTAATCCCAAACCCCAAAGTGATCCCAGAGGTCGTATCTGCCTTATTAAAATGAAACCGCACAAACGTTCACTGCTTCTCTTTTACTTAAATAAAACGACTTGCCAACAAAATAAGCTGAAAATACTATAGGTTTAACTCAAAAAGACTTTTCTTTGGATTAATTTTGAATCCTTCAGCCTCTAAGAAAGCTTGTTGTTGCTGTCCCTGTTCAACAACCAAACGCGTAGATTGTGTGTAGCGTACAAACTCTTTTGCCTTTGCAATTAATGCAGCATAAACTTCTGCATAATTTGAATTAGGCGAGACAAAAATATCGGTTAATTGCCAATAACGTTGTAATTGAAGAGAAGAAAGACGAGGATAGAGCTGAATGAAACCAAGTGCGTGCTGGTTTTCATTCACTGCAATAAAGAAAATGCTTTCACTAAAACGAATACGATTGGTCAAAAAGGCTAAAGTGCGGTCAGGATTTTCCAGCATTCCATGAGAAAGACGATATTGCTCAAAGAGCGGTAATAGAATGTCTAAATTCCATTGTTCAGCTTTAAAAATTTTCATTTTCGTCACAATCGGGCATTTTTTGTTAAATCTATACAGTGAATTGTAGCTTTTTAAAACAAAATAATCATCTTTTACCAAAAAAATTTTTCAAATTTGCCTAAAATCAACAGAACTAAATAAAAAATTTGATATAGTAGTGCGGTCATTTTTTATTAATTTAATACGGAGAAAAATTATGGCTCGTCGTCCTTTAGTTATGGGTAACTGGAAATTAAACGGTAGCAAAGCATTCACAAAAGAATTAATTGAAGACTTAAAAACAGAATTATCGGATGTTAAAGGTTGTGATGTCGCAATTGCACCACCTGTCATGTATTTAGCTGAAGCCGAGGCAGCGTTGACTGGCAGTACAATTGCACTAGGCTCACAAAACGTCGATGTAAACGTACAAGGTGCATTTACAGGTGATATTTCAACCGAAATGTTAAAAGATTTTGGTGCGAAATATATCATTATCGGTCACTCTGAGCGTCGAACTTATCATAAAGAAAGCGATGAGTTTATCGCGAAAAAATTCGCGGCATTAAAACAAGCAGGTTTAGTGCCAGTATTATGTATCGGTGAAAGCGAAGCGGAAAACGAAGCAGGCAAAACGGAAGAAGTGTGCGCACGTCAAATTGATGCAGTGTTGAATACATTAGGCGCTGAAGCATTTAACGGTGCAGTAATCGCATACGAACCCATTTGGGCAATCGGTACTGGTAAATCAGCCACTCCAGCGCAAGCACAAGCAGTTCACGCCTTTATCCGTAGCCACATTGCGAAGAAAGATCAAGCCGTCGCAGAACAAGTTATTATCCAATATGGTGGTTCTGTAAATGATGCAAATGCGGCTGAGTTATTCACTCAACCAGACATCGACGGTGCATTAGTTGGTGGCGCATCATTAAAAGCACCTGCATTTGCCGTGATCGTAAAAGCAGCTGCAAAAGCAAAAAACTAATTTAATCTCTTAAAACCAAAAGCAGATCATTTGATCTGCTTTTTTATTACCTAAAGTGCGGTCTGTTTTTCTATTTTTTCCAACTCACAAACGCCCAAGTTTTAAAATCTCCACGTGCAGAAGTGAGATTTGGGTGTTTGGCGTAATAGTCTTTGAGTTTTGCCATTTCTTGTTCGGTTAACTCGCCAATCGACCACTGTACTGATTGGATAAAACTGTGCTCATCGATTTTTTCAGGCTTAATTAAACTGCATTCAGCAGTAATAAAATCCACAGAAGCATAATAGCCTTTTTGATGTAACAAATTCAGCGCATACATATAATTCGGGAATCCCACCGAATCTCTGCCAATATATTGCAAAATGTCGCGTGCGATAAAGTCTTTTTCGACAATCATCGTCATATAAACTGCTTTTCTTGCTTTGGCATTCAGCTTATCCAACGCTTTATCTAAATCAGCCACCATTGAAGAACGTGATGACACACAGATATCACATTCTGGCACATCGTCCCAATTTTCTTCCCAAGATTTGCGAATAGGTTGCACGTTATCCAACCCTAAATTCTGCGCGCGTTGTTGTAAAACGGACAACATTCCTTCACTGTAATCTAAGCCATACACTTTTTTAAAATGTGAAGCAACGGCAAGAGAAATCGCACCACCACCGCAGCCCACATCTAATAAAGTGTCCGCGTTACTCAAATCCATTCGGCTCACAAACGCTCGCACATATTCATTATGTAAATCGTATTCGGATTGATGCATTTTCTCTGCTTTACGATCCCAATCTTGTGCCGTTTTTGGTTCTCTTGAGGCAAGTTGATAGTGATTTCTATACAATTCGGCAAAATTCACGTCCCAAAGTGTTTGAGATTTAATCATAAATCATCCTTAAATTTTTAATCAAAATCTAAACAATATAAGTAATGTTTTTAAATACTTATATCTTAAACGTGGATACTAAGTAACTTCCTAGTTCAGTGACTTATTACATAATAAAATAAAGCTCATAATTGAGTCGACAAATATAATGAATAAATTAAACTCGCCGTTCTGTCTCTATTCAAAATAGTACGTTCAACTTACAAAAGTTGACTAACACAACGATTTTCTCAATCTTGTTACATATTATTTATACTAATTCAAATAAAAAAATTTTTACTTTTAGATTATTTTATCATTTCGTCTGTGTTCGCACCCACAAGTCAGCATATTTGACAAAAGTGGAATGAGTGGAAAGGATAGCGAGTAAGAATCCTTGTTTGCCGTCAAGAAACCCTGCTTTAATAATATACATTTTGAAAAAACATCCAACTGCATGCGTAAAAGCAGACACTAAGCTGCCTTTTTTACCTGCCTTCTCACGTTTTTCTGCCCATGCTTTGGCATAACTCGCAGATTTGACCAAATAATGATGCATATCTTTATAAGTGTAATGTTCTAGATCCCCTGTCAGTTTTTCTACTGTTGCATGTGTAGGTAGAATAACTTTTTCATGCACAGGTTCATCATTATATTGTGTCAATGCAGTTGGATATAAACGTAATACAAAATCTGGGTACCAGCCCGAATGGCGTATCTTACGCCCAAAAACTTCACTTAGGCGTGGAATTTTATACACAATATTATCTGCATTTTTTTGTACAGCATGTAAAATAGACTGACGTAGTTCTGGAGTTACACGCTCATCAGCATCTAACCATAATACATAATCGCTAGTAACATATTGTTGTGCTAATTGACGCTGTTTACCAAATCCTGGCCAATTGATATTTTGATAGAATTTTGCTCCATAGCTTAATGCGATTTCTTGTGTATTATCAGTGCTACCTGAGTCTAAAATAATAATTTCATCAACCCAATCTTTAACCGTATCTAAGCATTGTGCTAAATGCTCAGCTTCATTTTTAACAATCATCGCAACGCTAAGTGTTGGCATACTTTTATCCTTTATGTATTAAGTGCAAACGTTTATACTAAATAATGAGTGAGACATTTTAACATAACCCAATATTTATTCTATGTTGCGTTTTTTCTACACAATTTTATTATACCTTATCCAACCTATCGTCATTGTGTTTATGTTTGGACGGAGTGTAAAAGCACCGAATTATCGCAGACGACTCAATGAACGTTACGGGTTTTACTGTGGATTAACACCGCCAAAGCCGAATGGTATTGTTATTCATGCTGCGTCGGTAGGTGAGGTCATTGCTGCCACACCATTAATTAAGCAGATTCAATTACAATATCCTGATTTGCCTATGACAGTGACAACCGTCACACCAACGGGGTCAGATCGCGTTAAGGCTGCTTTTACAGAAACAGTTTCTCATGTGTATTTACCTTACGATTTACCTGATGCCGTCAACAGATTTATTAATTTTATTCAGCCCAAAGTCTGTATTGTGATTGAAACTGAAATTTGGCCAAACTTAATTGCACAACTTAAAAAACGTGATATTCCATTCATTATTGCAAATGCACGTTTATCTGCTCGTTCAGCAAAACGCTATGGCTGGTTTAAACAATCATTACATCCTGTTTTTAATAATATTAGCCTCATTGCGGCACAAGATAATGTCAGTGGCAAACGTTATTTAGATCTAGGTTATAATCCAGACCGTTTAAAATGCACGGGCAATATTAAATATGATTTGAGTACTAATGGTGATTTATTACAGAAGATCAATATACTCAAAACAGCATGGGCAAAAGATCGCCCCGTATGGATTGCAGCAAGTACTCATGAAGGTGAGGAAGAGTTGATTTTAGAAAGTCATCGTTTGTTATTAAACAAATATCCTGATTTATTGCTTATTCTCGTCCCTCGCCACCCAGAGCGTTTTAATACGGTAGCGGAATTAATCGAGAAACATAAATTTCGTTATATACGTCGTAGTGCAAATATTGCGCCAGAAACCACAACTCAAGTCGTACTTGGTGATACAATGGGCGAGTTAATGTTACTCTATGGTATTTCAGATATTGCGCTAGTTGGTGGTAGCTTAGTCAAACATGGTGGTCATAATCCATTAGAGCCTTTAGCATTTAAACTGCCCGTGCTGAGTGGCAAGTATACATTTAACTTCCCTGAGGTCTTTACTAAATTACTTCAAGTACAAGGCGCACTTGAAGTAAATGAAAACACAAAGGCGATCACTAATGCAGTAGAAAAGTTTTTGGACTCTCCAGAGTTGCGTTCACGTTACGGGAATGCAGGTTATGAAGTTTTAATTGAAAATCGTGGCGCATTACAACGCTTATTAGATTTATTAGCACCTTATTTAAGTCAGTAATTATGATAACAGTTATTTATCCTGGTACATTTGATCCGATTACAAATGGCCATCTTGACATCATTCAGCGCACAGCACGTTTATTTCCAAATGTACTCGTGGCAGTTGCGTCTAATCCAAATAAACGCCCTTTATTTGATTTAGAAACGCGTGTTAAATTAGTCAAACAAGCTGTAGCGCACTTGTCTAATGTAGAAGTAGTTGGTTTCTTAGATTTACTCGCTGATGTAGTAAAAGAAAGGCAAATTACAGCCATTATTCGTGGCGTACGCAGTGCAAGTGATTTTGATTATGAACTGCAATTGGCACATTTAAATCGCTTATTAACAGAGGGTGTTGAGAGCTTATTTTTCCCGCCCTCAGAACGCTGGTCTTATGTATCATCCACGATGGTCCGCGAAATCCATTTACACCATGGCGATGTCAGTAAACTAGTGCCAGAAGTAGTGTTTCATGCTCTAAACAATCGAAAAAACTGACCGCACTTTTAAACCACATAAGGACATCTTAGATGTCCTTATGTGTAATAGCCTTGTAACAAATCTTGCCAATTTTGCTCTGTAAATTGTATGCCAAGACGTTCTACTTCTTTCATAAAAGAACGTTGTAAACGCTGTAAATTCTCAGTTTTCCAACTCTCCCCTAATTGATGACCACTTTTATCAAAATCTAATAGCCAAAATTTACAGTCATCCGCAACATGTTGAATTAAAATATTATGTGCATTTAAATCGCTGTGACAGACTTGTAAATTATGTAACTGCCGAATCAATTGACCAATTTTCTGCCAATTTTTACTAGCCAATGTAGAATGTTGTAGATAAACAGTCAAATCTTCTGCATTCTCAATTTTTTCTGTGAGTAAATCCGCACGATAAAAGCCTAGCGCAATTTTTTCAACACGCGCACCAATCGGTTTTGGTACAGCAAGCCCTGCTTCATGTAATTGTTTTAATAAGTTAAATTCAGCAAAACTACGTGCTGTAGAAAGTGTCGAAAAGCGATAACGATCACGATTGAGTTTTCCCCAGAGACCACCTCGATAATAATGACGTAGTGCCGTATTCACCCCTAAGATATCATCTGTTTTTAAAAACCAAGTCGTACCACGTCCTTTTGCTGACCCTATTATACGGTCTTGTTTTTTCCAAAAGTGTGCCTGAAAAAAAGATTCTTGATCGGGTTTAGGCTGTTTAAAATTAAAGAGAAAAAAAGTATTTTTATGTTTAAATTCAAGCATATTGCCATAGGTTTAAATCAGAGATAGCGAATAGTCACATTCTACTTTAAAATAGTTAAAATTCACACAAGATTTATTTGTACGGACTATTTATGGCTCTTTTTAGCTCTCCTCCTCAATCACTCTGCATTCTTCGCTTATCTGCAATTGGTGATGTGTGTCATGCGCTTGCTGCAGTACAACAAATTCAACGTTATTGGCCAAACACCAAAATCACTTGGATCGTCGGTAAAACAGAAGCTCAATTATTATCAGGGATCGCAAATGTTGAATTAGTCGTTTATGATAAAAAAACGGGCTGGAAAGGCGTATTTACACTATGGCAACAACTCAAAACTCGGCATTTTGATGCATTACTCAATATGCAAACTGCGCTTCGTGCATCACTAATATCCTTAGGGATCAAAGCCACTTATAAAATTGGCTTTGGCAAAAAAAGAGTAAGAGAAGGACAGCAATTCTTCACTAATCGTCAAATTACTGACCCAGAAACTGCACATGTCCTAGATGGTTTTATGGCATTTGTCAGCTATCTAGGTATCCCAATTGAACAACCACGATGGCATCTACAAATCAGTGAGCAAGATAAGCAAATTGTGAAACAATATCTTGATCCCATAAGAAAAAAGCTGTTGATTTCGCCTTGTTCTAGTAAAGCAGAAAAAGATTGGTTAGTTGAGCGCTATGCCCAGATTGCAAATATTGCTAATCAACATGATGTGCAAGTTATTTTTTGCTCTTCACCAGCCAAACGAGAGATTGAAATGACTCAACAAATCATTGCATTGTGTAACTTTCAACCAGTTGATCTATCGGGAAAAACTAATCTAAAACAGTTAGCAGCATTAATTAGCTTAGTGGATTTAGTTATTGCACCTGATTCTGGTCCAGCTCACTTAGCAACAACACAAGGCACTGATGTAATTGGTTTATATGCTTATCATAACCCACAAAGAACGGGACCTTACTATAGCTTAGCGAATGTCGTTTCTGTGTATGAACAAAATGCACAAAAAGAGTTTGGCAAACCCTCAACAGAACTACCATGGGCAACAAAGCTTAGCGGTAAAAACTTGATGGCACAAATTCAAGTCGCTGATGTAGTCACTCAAATGAAAGCACTTAACTTGTTTTAAAGTGCGGTCTGTTTTTATCAAGTTTAAGATACGCACAGTTCACACAAAAATAAAGGGATAATGATGTTTGATAAAATTTATTCATGGTTTGAAAATCGTTTAAATCCTTACCCATCTGACACACCTAAAACACCAAAAAAAGGATTGGTTCATTTTATTTGGTCAAGCCTAGAAGGCATGAAAGGTTGGATATTCTTACTTGCTTTTCTCAACATTGGGATTGGGATTGTCGAAGGCGTTGTCTTTCACTTTATGGGAATTTTAGTCGATTGGTTAAATGAATATACACCAACTACACTTTGGCAAAATAAAGGCCATTTACTCACCGCAATGGCTGCATTATTACTATTTAGTATCTTATGGGCATTTGTGACCTCTGCTGTTAGGCTACAAACCTTACAAGGCGTATTTCCAATGCGCTTACGTTGGAATTTCCATCGCTTAATGCTTGGGCAAAGCCTCACTTTCTATCAAGACGAATTTGCTGGGAGAGTGTCAGCAAAAGTGATGCAAACCGCACTGGCAGTACGAGATACTGTAATGACTTTAGCTGATATGGTTGTTTATGTCGCGGTTTATTTTATTACCTCAGGTGTTGTATTGGCCACTCTTGATAATTGGCTGCTACTCCCTTTTATTTTGTGGATTGCTATCTTTGCAACTATTTTACGTATTTTAATTCCTAAACTTGCCAAAACCGCCGAGCGTCAGGCTGATGCACGTTCTTTAATGACAGGACGTATTACAGATGCTTATTCCAATATCGCAACAGTAAAATTATTCTCTCATGGAGCACGAGAGGCCAGTTATGCCAAGCGATCGATGGAAGAGTTTATGCTAACTGTACATGCACAAATGCGCTTAGGTACCTCATTAGATATTCTCACCTACACTGCTAATATTAGTCTCACATTAGGCACTGCAATTTTAGGTATTATTTTATGGCAACAAGGCAGTGTCGGGGTTGGTGCCATTGCTACTGCAGTTGCCATGGCGTTACGCGTCAATGGCTTATCACATTGGATCATGTGGGAATCTGCACGCTTATTTGAAAATATCGGTACCGTCAATGATGGTATGGAAACACTCACTAAACCACACACTATTATTGATAAAGTTGATGCTAAACCAATTCACATTCATCAAGGCAAAATTCAATTTAGTAACGTAAACTTTGCTTATTCACCTGATAAACCATTACTGAAAAATTTCAACTTAACCATTAAACCTGGCGAGAAAATCGGTCTAATTGGGCGATCTGGTGCAGGTAAATCAACAATCGTAAATTTGCTTCTCCGTTTTTATGAGGCACAAGAAGGAAAAATTACGATTGATGGGCAAAATATTTGTGAAGTATTACAAGAAAGTTTACGTAGTCAGATTGGTTTAGTTACCCAAGACACATCATTGCTTCATCGTTCTGTACGTGACAATATTATTTATGGACGACCAAATGCAACTGAAGAAGAAATGATTCATGCAGCACAACGTGCAGAGGCGGCTGATTTCATTCCCCAGTTAAGTGATGCTAAAGGTCGTACGGGTTATGATGCTCATGTTGGTGAACGAGGTGTAAAATTATCTGGTGGACAACGTCAACGTATCGCGATTGCTCGCGTGATGCTAAAAGATGCACCTATTTTATTATTAGATGAAGCAACGAGTGCATTAGATTCAGAAGTAGAAGCGGCTATTCAAGAAAGCTTAGATAAAATGATGGAAAATAAAACTGTTATTGCTATTGCTCATCGTCTCTCTACTATTGCTGCAATGGATCGTTTGATCGTACTAGACAAAGGTCAAATTGTCGAACAAGGTACCCATAATGAATTGCTCGAACAAAATGGACTTTATGCTAAATTGTGGGCACACCAAAGTGGGGGCTTTTTAACGGAGAATATTGAAGACTAAAATAAAAATAGCTGTTATCTCAACAGCTATTTTTTGGTTAATACTCAGTTTAAATGAAAGTTAAGCAAGTAAATGTTGCAGTAACGCGGTATAGATATTGACGCCCGTTAACAATTGTGTTTCATCAAAGTCAAACTCTGCTTGATGGTGACCTGCTGTGCGATCTGCGCCAAGAATAAAATAAATTGCTTTTCCACCATGTTCTTGTACACGACGTCCTAAAATTGTCGCATCCTCACTCGCATTAAAGGCGTAATCTGAGTTAACTTGTTTAATATCGGCTTGCTGTAAAGCAATTTTTTCCACAAGCTGAATCAACTCCTCATCATTCACCATATCAACCGCTTCACCCATGATCTCAGTTTCATAAGTCACATCAAAACTGGCTGCTACCCCTTTAGCAATCTGCATGACTTGTTCAACCATATATTCATTGATAGCTTTATTTTCACCACGTACTTCTAATTGAATCTGTGCTGTTGCAGGAATCACATTTCGTCCCTCGCCAGCTTTAAGGACACCAACATTAATACGGGTCATTCCATCGCCATGACGAGAGATACCATGCAGTTGAGTTACTGCGTGTGCCGCAGCTAACAGAGCATTACGCCCTAAATGTGGTGCTGCACCAGCATGGGCAGGTTTACCTTGATAACGAATATCAATTTTTGTAGTTGATAAAAAGTTTTTAGGGTTAGAAATAACAGTTCCTGTATCCGCACAAAAACTAATATGTGAACTAGCAAAATAATCCGCATCGTCAATCACGCCACTTGCTGCAATTGCCGCAGCGCCACGCACACCCTCTTCTGCAGGCTGGAAAACGATTTTTACTTTACCACTGAGCTTATCTTTATTTTCTGACAGCCATTTGGCCGTGCCTAAGCCGATTGTAATATGTGCATCATGTCCACAAGCATGCATAAAACCCTCATTGAGGGAGGCAAAACCATATTGGTTCGGGACATGTTGCGCATCTGACGTCTCTGTCACATTGACACAATCAATATCAAAGCGCAATGCAACTGTTTTACCTGCTCTACCTGTATCTAATATGGCTACACAACCAGTATAACCATCCATTTGATCAAGCCATTTTTGTTTTGCACCATAAGCTATGGCTTTTTCTAACCCTTTTTCTACAACAGCTTGCTGACGACCACGTACAAACTCAGGATTAATAATCTTATCACCCAGTAAGATCTCAAAGCCCATTTCTTCAAGATAATCTGCAATACGACTAGTTGTCCAAAACTCAGACCAACCAATTTCAGGAAAACGATGAAATTCACGGCGCCATTCAACAAGCGGCTCAAGTTTTATACTCATTAGGCTTCTCCTCTTTATACTTATAACATAAACAAGGCTAAGAATAATATTGCTAAAACCATCCCTGGTGCGGTACGTTTCACCATCTCAACAGGACTAACCATCGCTAGACCAGCACATACAATTGTGACTCCTGCAATCGGAGAAGCTGTACGTCCAATTGCACCTGAAATTGCCGCTGCCATCCCTAGATTCACATGAGTATAGCCTAATTCGACAGCATGTGGTGTAACAGCAGTATTGAAAGCAATTGCCGCAGCATCACCCGATCCTGTCACAATTCCCATTAAGAATGGTCCAATTGTCGCCCCCCAACGAACAAATTCATTTGAATGCTTGAGAAACTCAATCGCAGTATCAATTGCACCTGTTGATTTTAGACCTGCAACAAAAACACTTGCCGCAATGATAATACCTAATACATTGGCATAAGAATTACCCATACCATTAAAAAATTCGTTAGTAATTTTTACTGGTGAAATACGTGTCATAAGCACCGCATATAATGAACCAATCAACATTGCTTGTGGCACACCCATTTTAGTCCACTCTAAACCAGGTACTTTTTGTAAAGAAGTACCACCAATGACTAAAATCACCAAAGGCACTAATGGGGCTAATGCATAAAGTATATTCACTTTCATACCTTCTGCATTTTGCTCATTTTCTTTATTTTCAGCTAAATAAGCTTGACGATGTTCTTCACCATAATCTTTGAAAGCAATCGCTAAAATCGTTAGCATCACTGCTCCGATTGCACCTGCAATCATAGTATAAGGTGCATGAGATAAGTTAACTTGTGTTACTGTTAAACCTGACATTTCACTTAACATTGCTGAGTGAGAAGATCCTGGACTCATCATAGATCCAAAAGTCCCAGCCAAGATTGCAGCCCCTGCTGTTGCTGGACGTACGCCTGAGCTTTTTAACACAGGAATGAGTGTGGCGCCTACTGCTGCTGCACAACCTGCTGCAGAAGGAATAGCAATATTGATAAAGAATGTAATAATCGTGGCAATAGGAATTAAGAAAAACTTTAACCCACTTAATGGCTTTGTTAATAAATGCACTAAGTGTGTATCACATTGAGTATATTTCATCACATACGCGAAACCCATACTCGAACAAATTGCCATGATCAAACCACTTGATGTCATACTTTTAGCAAAAGCATCGAGTGCCCCCATTGGGTTAAGTGTTGCAATAGACATCAATAATCCTACACCGATTAATACCGTGCGCGTTTCATATTTTTTTATTAATAAATAGACTGCTATGATAATACCAGCAAGCGCAATAACTGCCTTTAATTCTTCCATAATCTTATCCTCAGAAATAAAATATTAAATAGAGAGTAACAATGATTAAATTGACATTAGCCTACAAAAAAGAATCAATCTATCAGTTAAAATATATGTCTGTGCTTTTACTTTCAGGTTTATAAATAAACTCTTAAAAGTTTTGTGTCATTATCTTTCATATATAAACACAATGCTTCTTCGTTAAATGATACACCCCACTAACGCTATGAACACACAGTTTACCTTCTTATATTTTAAGCACTCATCAACAGGATTTTTTAATAGCAATCATATTCGACCATAAAAAATCTCAGACGTAGTATGCGTGTTTAAAATTAATTTAGGAATTAAAAAATAATAGTTTATTGATGGGGATCACAAAATAAAATGATGAAATGTTTTTCAGCTAAAATCAGCCAAAGTAAAAAGAATTGAATGTGATGCTAATGACTTTCTCATAATCAGCTCAAACTATTAGCTTAATATGTTAAAGTGATATTATTAAACGATTAAGAAAAAATTTTACAAAATAAACTGCACTTTTTTATGAATAAGCAAAGAAAAAAGGCTTGGGATACCAAGCCTTTCCATGAGCGAATTAGTCGCCCAAACGTTCTTTGATACGTGCAGATTTACCTGAACGCTCACGTAAGTAGTAAAGTTTCGCTTTACGTACTGCACCTTTACGTTTTACTGTAATACTATCAACGATAGGAGAATGTGTTTGGAATACACGCTCAACTCCAACACCGTTAGAAATTTTACGTAACGTAAATGCTGAATGCAAGCCACGGTTACGAATTGCAATAACCACGCCTTCGAATGCTTGCAAACGACGTTTGCTACCTTCAACAACCCATACTTTAACTTCTAAAGTATCACCAGGGCGGAAGCTTGGTAAATTTTGTTTTAATTGTTCTTGTTCAAGTTGTTTAATGATGTTACTCATAATAATTAACCTTTTAATCCTAGATTGAACTGATATTTAACTGTGTTCTGCTTTAATTTGCATCAACAGTTTACGTTGTTCGTCAGTCAGAGCTAGGCTTTCTAATAGCTCAGGGCGTCGTAACCATGTTCGCTCAAGGGATTTTTTTAATCGCCATTGACGAATTTGCTCATGATTTCCCGACATCAGCACGGGTGGAACAGACAAGCCATCTAATATTTCAGGACGCGTATAATGTGGGCAATCTAATAAACCTTCTGCAAAAGAATCTTCTTCTGCGGAGGCTTGTTTACCAAGCACACCAGGGATAAATCTTGCAACAGCATCAATTAATATCATTGCTGGCAATTCACCACCTGTGAGCACATAATCTCCAACAGACCACTCTTCATCAACTTCTGTTTCAATCAGTCGTTCATCAATGCCTTCATAACGTCCACACAATAAAATCATTTTTTGATTTTCTGCGAGAATTTTTACTCCAGCCTGATCGAGTTTGCGTCCTTGTGGCGAAAGATAAATCACTTTCGCCTCTTCTCCTACTTCCGCTTTTGCAGCTTTAATTGCATCGCGTAGCGGTTGTACCATCATTAACATACCTGGACCACCACCATAAGGGCGATCATCCACAGTCTTATGTTTATCATGCGTAAAATCCCTTGGATTCCAACATTGTACTTGTAAGAGATTTTGTTTAACAGCTCTACCTGTTACGCCAAATTCTGTAATTGCTTGAAACATTTCGGGGAATAGACTAATAATCCCAATTAACATAAGTTATCCTTATATATCAAAATGCAACAGCTCAAGCTAAACAGCGTACCTGAGGTTAGAAACCAGCGTCCCAATCCACTTCAATAGTCTTTGTGGTGAGATCAACTCTTTTAACTACTTGTTCATACAAAAACGGAATTAACCGTTCTTGTTTCCCAAAAGCATCTTTGGCATTTGCTCGTACAACTAATACATCGTTAGAACCTGTTTCCATCATTTCTGTCACAGTACCCATCACATAGCCCTCCAGATTCACTACACTACAGCCGATTAAATCATGCCAATAGTAATCTCCTTCTTCAAGCGTTGGAAAAACTGCTAAATCCACGCCGATTTCAATATTTGCTAAGGTTTGAGCGACTTCACGATCATCTATGTTTTTTAACTTCACGATCAAGTCATTATTGTGATAGCGCCAGCTTTCTAATTCTGTTGGTTGCCATTGCCCTTTAATCTTTAAAAACCAAGGTTGGTAATCAAAAATGCTTTCAGCATGTTCTGTTGATGAATAAATACGTAACCAACCTCGAATACCATAAGTTGAACCTAATTTGCCAACTACTTCAATTCTTTGTTGTTGCATATTCATCACCTATCTCGTTCTACTGTTACTAATAAATTAGAACAAATTACGCTGCTTTTTTAGCTTCTTTTACTAAAGCAGAAACGCGATCTGATAAAGATGCACCTTTTTCTAACCATGTATTAACACGATCTAAATCTAAACGTAAACGCTCAGCATTACCTGTTGCTAATGGATTGAAAAAGCCTACGCGCTCAATAAAGCGACCGTCACGTGGTGAACGGCTATCTGCGACAACGATTTGATAGAATGGGCGTTTTTTAGCTCCGCCACGAGATAAACGAATGGTTACCATAACCTTCCTCTAAATGTTTGATTACAAAAAGAAAACTCTCAATTATCGAAGTTATCTTGAGAGTTAAACTTACTTTTTTCTCTGTATATATAGACAAAAAGCCTGTGGATCATACTCTTTTTTCTAAAAAAAGCAAGAAATAAGCACCTTCATCCCTTAATTCAATACAATAATAAGAAAGCAATTTTTTGATTAAATTTTATAATTAAACAAGTTAAAATATTTCATTAATCTAATTGAATAAACGTTGAGAAGAAAAAATGCAAAAAGTGTTAGTCGTGCGTAATGATAAGTTAGGCGATTTTATGTTGGCTTGGCCAGCCTTTGCTATGTTAAAGCAATCTAATCCTACATTAAAATTGACCGCTCTTGTTCCTCAATACACAGCTGATCTAGCACGTATTTGTCCTTATTTAGATGATGTTATCATTGATTCAGGTAAAAACGCCGAGAAATCTGCTCAACTCGCTACATTACAAGCAGTAAAAGAGCAAAAATTTGATGCCGCAATTAACTTTTTTTCTGATAAATATAATGCACTATTAGTTTGGAAAGCTAAAATCCCATTCCGTTTAGCGCCTGCGACTAAACTGATTCAATTTTTATACAATCATCGAGTCACACAACGCCGCTCAAAATCAATAAAGCCTGAGTTTGAATATAATTTAGATCTGGCTCGGGCTTTTTTACAAAAAACGGGACAGGCAATCATTGAGCCAAAACCGCCTTATTTAACTTTTGAACCAAGCAGAATACAGCAACAAAAAAGTATGCTAGTACAACAACTCCAGCTAGATTTAAACAAAAAATGGATTTTTGTACACAGTGGTTCTGGTGGATCAGCCACTAATTTGTCTCTCGCACAATATGCTGAATTAATTGTAGGGCTCCTACAACAATTTGATTGCCATATCATCTTAACTGCGGGACCTAATGAAAGTGAAAAAGCACATGAACTTGCTCAATTAATCAATGATGCACGCACTGTCATTTATGATAAAAATCATGGTTTAGTTGATTTTGCTTGTTCATTGGCTTGTTCGGATCTTTTTATTGCGGGTTCAACAGGCCCTTTGCATTTAAGTGCAGCACTCAATATAGCCACTATTGGGTTTTATCCAAGCCGCCGTTCTGCCACACCATTACGCTGGCAACCTATCAATGAACCAAAAAAACATCTTGCATTTTCTCCACAAACACAAAATAAAGCTGACCAAATGGATCTAAGTTTAATTTCAATACAAAATGTACTATCCCAAGCTATTCCGTTCATTATGCAAGCTTGGAGTGGCAAATAAACGAGTAAGAATAAATTGAACAACCCAACCAATTGAAATAGCAAATAAAATTGTGCCAATACCAAGAGTGCCACCCAATAGGAAACCGAGTGAACAAACAGCTATTTCTATGAAAGTTCGCACAATACCTACTCTTAAATGAAAGCGCTGGCACAATCCAACCATTAAACCGTCTCTTGGTCCTGCACCTTGATGGCAAGTTAAATAGAAAGCAGAGCCAATCCCAATTAATAAGATACCCACAATAATATAAGTATAACGTGCCAAAAGTGCGGTCGGTTTTGGTATAAATTCAGTAGTTAATCCCAAAAATAATGCTATAACAACAACATTCAATAGCGTGCCTAAACCGAGACGAAGCTTAAGAGGTAGCCATAACAACATCACGATACAACTAATTATGAAAGATGCCCATCCGACACTAAATCCCAGCTTTAATGACACACCCTGTGATAGCACTGTCCAAGGTGCAGACCCTAGATCAGAAAGCAGGACTAATCCCTCACCAATACCAAAAGCGGTTAATGATAATATCAATACAGCACATGATTTGGGTTCAAATGCCCAGAATGATGAAGCCGTCCAAGGCATTTGAGGTAAAATATGACTCTTTTCTCGCATAAAAATACAATCAGATAATCTATAATCACCTTTATAATAATAAAAAAGGAAAATTATCCCAATAATCTTCAGGCATATCTTATTCCACTATAAATTGAGAGCCATATCACACTTTGATGAAAATTTAAGTTACTTTGTCGATTTATGCTCCAATAACACAAGCTTTTTAATCCAAAACGCAGTAAAATTACCAACCATTCTTTTTTATTCTAACTTAGTAAAGGACTTTACAATTATGAGTACATTAATCAGTATTCTCGGTATTGCTGTATTATTAGCTATCGCGTTCTTACTTTCTAATAATCGCAAAGCCATCAATTTACGCACTGTATTTGGTGCATTGGGTATTCAAATTGCAATTGGTGCATTAATTTTATATGTGCCTGTTGGTCGTGATGCATTACTTTGGCTTTCTGATGGTATCAGTAAAGTAATCTCTTATGGTAACGAAGGTATTGGCTTCTTATTTGGAGGCTTAGTCAGCGATAAAATGTTTGAAGTATTTGGCGGTGGTGGTTTCGTTTTCGCTTTACGCGTGTTACCAATCATTGTTTTCTTCTCTGCTTTAATCTCTGTTTTATACTACATCGGTATAATGCAATGGATTATTAAAATCATTGGCGGTGGCTTACAAACTTTATTAGGCACATCAAGATCAGAATCTATGTCTGCTGCAGCAAACATTTTCGTTGGTCAAACAGAAGCGCCATTAGTGGTAAAACCTTACATCAGCAAAATGACTGAATCTGAATTATTTGCAATTATGTGTGGTGGCTTAGCCTCAATTGCAGGCTCTGTGATGGCAGGTTATGCAGGTATGGGCGTACCATTACCTTATTTAATCGCGGCTTCATTTATGGCAGCACCAGCAGGTTTATTATTTGCAAAAATTCTTTATCCGCAAACTGAAAAATTCAATGATGATTTAGAAAAAGTTGATTTAGAAAAACCAGCTAACGTACTTGATGCAGCAGCAGGTGGCGCATCATCAGGGATGAATTTAGCCCTCAACGTAGGGGCAATGTTAATTGCTTTCGTAGCATTAATTGCCTTAATCAACGGTATCCTTGGTGGAATCGGTGGCTGGTTCAATATGCCAGAATTATCACTTGGTTTAATCTTAGGCTGGATCTTCAAACCACTTGCTTGGGTAATTGGTGTAGACTGGAACCAAGCTGAAATCGCTGGTCGTATGATCGGTACTAAACTAGCTGTGAATGAATTCGTTGGTTACTTAGACTTTACAGCCTACTTAAAAGATGCGGCTGTAAATGCCAATATGGTCCAATTAACTGATAAAACTCAAGCTATTATCACTTTCGCACTTTGTGGTTTCGCTAACTTCAGCTCAATCGCAATCTTAATCGGTGGCTTAGGTGCATTAGCGCCAAATCGTCGTGGTGATATTGCTCGCTTAGGTATCAAAGCAGTAATTGCTGGCTCATTAGCAAACTTAATGAGTGCAACAATCGCAGGTTTATTTATTGGCTTAGGCGGTGTCGCATTAAGTTAAAAAGTGCGGTATGATTTAACCAATATATTGAAACACCACGACTTTGCTCGTGGTGTTGTCATATTAGGGCAACGGAAACGTTTGCATAATATAAATACGCCTCCTTGCTCAAGCATAAACAGGTTAGCTTTCTATCAATCCAACAGCAATAAAGCTAACTCTTTGTGAAAATAAACTAAAGAACGACTTTCGTTCTACCCCGATAAGCAGTTAAATTGCTATCATCAACTTAACATAAGAGGAAATATTATGACTCCACATATTAACGCTCCAGCAGGCGCATTTGCAGATGTTGTTTTAATGCCAGGTGATCCACTACGTGCTAAATATATTGCTGAAACTTTCTTACAAGATGTAAAAGAAGTGACTAACGTACGTAATATGTTAGGTTACACAGGAACTTATAAAGGTCGTAAAATTTCTGTGATGGGACATGGTATGGGTATTCCATCTTGCTCTATCTATACAAAAGAGTTAATTACAGAATATGGTGTGAAAAAAATTATCCGTGTCGGCTCTTGTGGTGCTGTACGCATGGACGTGAAATTACGTGATGTTGTTATTGGTGTTGGTGCATGTACTGATTCAAAAGTTAACCGTATCCGCTTTAAAGATCATGATTTTGCAGCAATCGCAGATTTTGATATGACGATGGCGGCAGTAGAAGCAGCAAAAGCAAAAGGCGTAAATGTACGTGTTGGTAACTTGTTCTCAGCTGATCTCTTCTACACACCCGATGTTGAAATGTTTGATGTGATGGAAAAATACGGTATTTTAGGTGTTGAAATGGAAGCAGCAGGTATCTATGGTGTCGCAGCAGAATTCGGTGCAAAAGCATTAACCATTTGTACTGTTTCAGATCACATCCGTACTCATGAGCAAACTACCGCAGAAGAACGTCAATTAACTTTCAACGACATGATTGAAATTGCATTAGAATCTGTCTTAATTGGCGATCAAGCTTAATTAAACAAATAACAAGTGCGGTTGAAATATTAAAAATTTCAACCGCACTTTTTTATTCAACTTAATATTCCCAACTTTCTGGATCAATTCCCAACTCACGCATCACTTTTTTAGCCTTTTCAGGAATTTCGTCATGACGCTCTTTTAATAAATCTTCGTCTGTTGGTAATGGTTGTCCAGTAAACGCATGCAAAAATGCTTCACAAAGTAGCTCACTATTCGTTGCATGACGTAAATTACGAATCTGGCGACGTGTACGCTCGTTAGTTAAAATCTCTAATACTTTAATTGGTATTGATACAGTAATTTTTTTAACTTGCTCACTCTTCTTCCCATGCTCTGCATAAGGACTAATATATTTACCATCCCAATTTGCCATTCTGTTTACCTTATCAATATACTTAATAATTATGGGGTATTTTAATAAAAAATAGCGAAAATAACAATCTAGCCGTTAAGACAGCTAGATATCTGAAGTATAAAAAAGGCATCCAAAAGATGCCTAAAAGAATAAATAATCGAATATTAAAGCGATTTAACTAACTGTTTTAAATATGCCTTAAAGGGCTGACCTAGTTTTTCATGCTCTAAACCATATTCAACAAATGCTTGCATATAGCCTATTTTATCACCACAATCAAATGTCTTACCAGTCATATGGAATGCCTCAACCGTTTCTCTCTCAATTAACATGTCAATTGCATCAGTTAATTGAATCTCATCACCAACACCAACAGGTGTTTTCTCAAGTAAGCCCCAAATTGTGGCTGAAAACACATAGCGCCCAACTACAGCTAAATTAGAAGGTGCCTTTTCAATACTAGGTTTTTCTATAATATTATTGATTTTAGCGCTGTCCCCCCCCATCAAAGTAACATTACCACAATCAACAATACCATAGCTGCTTACATCTTTCTCAGCAACTGGCGACACCATAATTTGACTGACTTGTGTCTCCTCAAAGCGTTTCACCATTGCCGCTAAATTTTCACGTTTTTGATCAGCGGAAAAATCAGCTAATAGAACGTCAGGTAAAATCACGGCAAACGGCTCATTACCAACAACTGGACGACCACACAAAACAGCATGACCCAATCCTTTTGCATTACCTTGACGTACATGCATAATCGTCACATCTTTTGGACAAATTGAGCGAACCTCATCTAAAAGTTGACGTTTAACACGTTTCTCAAGCATAGTTTCTAATTCAAATGATGTATCAAAATGGTTTTCAATAGCATTTTTAGAAGAATGTGTAACTAACACAATTTCTTTCATGCCTGCTGCAACACATTCATTAACGACATATTGAATTAATGGTTTATCCACCAATGTGAGCATTTCTTTTGGAATCGCTTTTGTAGCAGGCAGCATACGAGTGCCTAAACCTGCAACGGGGATAATCGCTTTCATTCTTCTTCCTTTTATTATAGTAACATTTGTCTAGTTGAAACGTTATCAAAACGCATGGACATTATTACTATATATTTTCATCGGCTTTGAGCCATCTAAATTTGTATAAAACAACAAACGCTCAATCTAATCACTCAAAAACTTCCCAACAACAATGATTTTGGGACTTTAATATTTTCATCGTCCCTATCAAATATTTAAAAATTTATCTCAAATAATTAAATATCTGCTCATTCAGGCTGTTGAGGTTCATCTAATGCCTGTTTAATACGTTGGTAAATCTCTTCTCTATGAACAGAAACGTCTTTAGGGGCCTTGATTCCAATTTTTACTTGATTTCCTCGTATATTTAGAATCGTGATAGAAATATCATCGCCGATGAGTAAGCTTTCGCCAACTTTACGGGTTAAGATTAGCATATGAACTCCTCACCTTTTTATAGTTTATGCAAAATTCCTGTTTGCTTACAACATCCCTATCTTAAATATCGAAACCACTCACTTTTTTATTTTGCACTCCATATACAAAATAATAAAAAATGAAAGTGTTATACTACAAGTTCGCTTTTAGCCATTCTGCACCAGCAGATAATGCTTGATCTACATTATCAACTTGTGTACCACCAGCCATCGCCATATCAGGACGACCACCACCCTTACCGCCAACTTGTTGTGCTAACACATTGACTAACTCGCCTGCTTTTACTTTGCCAGTTAAATCATTTGTCACACCCGCAATTAAATTTACCTTACCATCAACGACTGAGGCAAAAACAATAACTGCTGAGCCAAGTTGATTTTTCAAATCGTCAACCATAACACGTAGCGATTTGGCTTCAACACCATCAAGTTTCTGAATAATGACAGAAACATTGTTTATTTCAACTGCATTTTTAATCAAATCAGAGCCAGCCTGCATTGCGGCTTTTTCTTTCAAGACTTGTAATTCTTTTTCAGATTTTTTCGACTTATCTTGTAGCTGCTGAATTTTTTCTAAAATAGAATTAACATCCGATTTCAATAAATCTGCACTTTGTGTAAGCAATGCTTGCTGCTGGTGCAGCCAAGAAATCGCATTTTCACCAGTAATAGCTTCAATACGCCGAATCCCTGCAGCAATCGCAGTTTCCGTGATAATTTTAAATAAACCAATATCACCCGTGCGTTTAGCGTGAATACCACCACAAAGTTCAATGGAAAAATCACCCATTGTCAAAACACGTACTTGATCAGCATATTTCTCACCAAATAATGCCATTGCACCTTTTGCTTTCGCAGCTTCCAGTTCCATTAGCTCTGTTTGAATGATATGGTTGGCTCGAACTTGTTGATTCACAATACGCTCAATCTCAACTAATTGTTCTTTCGTGATTGCTTCTGGATGTGCAAAATCAAAACGTAGTGCAACATCTGAAACAAGCGAACCTTTTTGAACAACATGAGTTCCTAATACTTGACGTAGTGCAGCATGTAATAAATGAGTTGCCGAATGGTTTAGTGAAGTTTGATCACGACGAACCACATCAACTACAGCATGAACAGATTGGCCAATAGCTAAACTACCACTCATTAATTCACCAATATGACCAAAAACTTGCCCATATTTTTGTGTATCTTTTACATCAAATGTGAAACCTTGTCCTACTAATCGACCACTATCACCAATTTGGCCACCCGATTCAGCATAGAATGGCGTATTTTCCAAAATAACTACAGCACTCTGCCCTGCTTCAATACGATCGACAGGCTTACCTTCAGCAAAAAGTGCGGTCACTTTTGCCAGAGATTCAGATTCAGTATAGCCTTCAAAAGTTGTCGTACCTTCAACGCGAATGACATTATTGTAATCCATACCAAATTGGCTTGCCGATTGTGCGCGCAAACGTTGCGCTTCCATTTCACGATCAAAACCTGCCTCATCAATCGTGATATTGCGTTCACGACAGACATCTGCAGTGAGATCTAATGGGAAACCATAGGTATCGTATAGTTTAAATGCCACTTCACCAGAAAGTACTCCATCTTGTACATTAGCTAAAGCCTCATCTAACAATGTTAAACCACGTTCTAAAGTACGAGCGAATTGTTCTTCTTCTAAACGCAATAATTTTTCAACATTAGCTTGTTTTTCTCTGACTTCAACACCTGCTTCAGCCATCACATCAATTAATGTTGGTACTAATTTATAGAAAAATGCTTCCTTAGCACCTAATAAATTACCATGACGAACAGCACGGCGAATAATACGGCGTAATACATAACCACGACCTTCATTTGATGGAATAACACCATCTGCAATTAAGTACGCGCATGAACGAATATGATCTGCAATTACACGTAATGATTTATTATTTAAATCTTTTTCGCCAGTTAATTCCGACACTTTAGCAATTAATTTTTGGAAAATATCAATTTCATAGTTTGAATTAACGTGTTGCAATACCGCACTAATCCGCTCTAATCCCATTCCAGTATCAACGGAAGGTTTTGGTAACGCTTCCATTGTACCATCAGAATGGCGATTAAACTGCATAAAAACAATATTCCAAATTTCGATATAGCGATCACCATCCTCTTCTGGGGAGCCTGGTGGTCCCCCCCAAATATGATCACCATGGTCATAAAAAATCTCTGTACAAGGACCACAAGGACCTGTATCGCCCATCGCCCAAAAGTTATCAGAAGCATATGGTGCACCTTTATTATCACCAATACGTACGATTCTCTCAGCGGGTACACCTACTTCTTTATTCCAAATATCATAAGCTTCATCATCAGTTGCATAAACTGTTACCCATAATTTCTCTTTAGGTAACCCTAACCAACGTGGTGAGGTCAGAAATTCCCAACCAAAATGAATAGCATCTTTTTTGAAATAATCGCCAAAACTAAAATTACCGAGCATTTCAAAAAAAGTGTGATGACGTGCGGTATAGCCTACATTTTCTAAGTCATTATGCTTACCACCGGCACGGACACAACGCTGCGCAGTTGTTGCTCGAGAATAAGGACGTTTATCCATCCCCAAAAAAACGTCTTTAAATTGATTCATTCCTGCATTAGTGAATAATAAAGTCGGATCATTATCAGGAACAAGTGAGCTACTTGCTACAATTTGATGACCTTTAGTCTGGAAAAAATCAAGAAAAGATTGTCTAATTTCTGCTGTTGTTTTCATTTATATATAAGCCTTGCTTTTCATATTATTTTAAATAACTAATAACAATACGATTAAAAGTTAGTCTACTTATTTTTGCATATTTTTGGCATTTATAAAAAGGCTTTTTCTATAAAAAATAAAGATTTTTTGCCCATTCAAGCCTACAAAAAAACCAACCGCACTTCAACATTCTCATCAAAGTGCGGTTACATTTTTACAAACTTTTTACAAAAGTTTAATTATCAAATAAGTCGACCTTATTCATCACGTAAAGGTACAACTAACATGTCTACTGAAATGTTATTCATCACTTGACGTGTTGAAGACATTAGTTTACTCCAAAAGTCTTGATGATGACCAGTAACAAGCAAGTCAACATCGTATTTTTCGATAGCATCGGCTAATACTTGACCTAAATCACCACTACCACTTAGTTTTTCAGTCACAGGATAACTCGCATTTTCGGCTAAATGAACTAATGTTTGCTGTGTTTCAGAAGAAATACGATCTTGCATTGACGCCATATTAACATCAATCAATCCTGTATAAAGATCAGAAAAGTTCACATCAACGTGAATAATTGATAACTTCGCCTCATTCCGTCTTGCTACGCCAGCCGCTTTTTCTAATAAAAATTGACTTTCATCAGAAAGATCTACTGCTACTAATACGTGTTTATACATAATAAACTCCTTATCTGATCGAGGGGATTACTCATAAAGTAATATTATCATAACACCGCTCCATAAAAAAAAGTATGCACTAGATCACGTTTTAAAGAAGTTTTCCTGTTAAACTAACATTCCACTTACGAAATAAAAATTATACTATGATAAATCTCAATTTTTTAAAAAAGGTCTACTTAAAATGACATATTCAATTCAAGAGTTTGTAAAACTGATTGCTCAGTTACGCAATCCAAATGGAGGATGTCCTTGGGATCTGAAACAAAATTATCAGACCATGATTCCTTGTTTAACTGAAGAAACTTATGAGGTCATCGAAGCTATTCAACAAAACAATATGCAAGATTTAAAAGAAGAGCTTGGAGACCTTCTATTACAAGTCATTTTCTTTAGCCAGTTAGCTACTGAAGATGAGCATTTTACTTTTGATGACGTAGTGAACACTGTTTCCAGTAAAATTATTCGTCGTCATCCCCATGTTTTTGGTAATAAAAAAGCACATAATGAGCAAGAAGCCTTACAAAATTGGAATGCTATTAAAGCACAAGAAAACCAAAACAAAGGACAAACATCAATTTTAGATAATATTCCCCATGCATTTCCTGCATTAATGCGAGCTGAAAAATTACAAAAACGCTGTGCAAAAGTAGGTTTTGACTGGAATGAGACAACTCATGTCATCGAAAAAATTAAAGAAGAATTAAATGAAGTTCAGCAAGAAATAGAAAAATCACCTAGGCAGCAAGCTAAAATTGAAGAGGAAATCGGAGATTTACTATTCGCTGTCGTAAATCTCAGTCGCCATTTACATTGCCAACCCGAAGAAAGCTTACGCAAAGCTAACCACAAATTTGAGCAACGTTTTCGTGCTGTAGAAAGAAAACTCAAACAGAATAATAAAACATTTGCGGACAGTTCACTTATGGAAATGGATTTGCTTTGGGACGAAGTCAAACGAGAAGAACAATAAGACTATTATAAGTTAAAGTGCGGTCTGATTTTGTGAAATATTGATATAATAAAACCAGTCATATTCATGACTGGTTTTTTATACCTAAATAGACTCAATTAATTTGACGAAATACGTTTCATATCCGTCATATAACCGCGTAATTCCTGTCCCACAATTTCAATCGGATGATTCCGAATCGCATCATTCACATCACGTAGAGTAATATTATCAATTTCAACTGTTGGAGTCGGTTCACCTAAATCACCACGTGCTAACATTGGTATAATTTCCTTTGCTAAAATCGGTGTCGCAACATTAGCAAATAAGTAATTACCATATTCAGCAGTGTCAGAAATTACCACATTCATTTCATATAAACGCTTACGTGCAATCGTATTCGCAATTAATGGCAGTTCGTGTAATGATTCATAATAGGCTGACTCCTCATAAATACCACTGGCTACCATAGTATCAAAAGCAAGTTCAACACCCGCTTTTACCATTGCAACCATTAATACACCATGGTCAAAATACTCTTGTTCACTAATTTTACCTTCGTATTTTGGTGCATTCTCAAATGCTGTTTTTCCCGTTTCTTCACGCCATTTTAAAAGGTTCGCATCACCATTTGCCCAGTCTGCCATCATGGTTGAGGAAAACTCACCGCTAATAATGTCATCCATATGTTTTTCAAATAAAAACGCGAGTTTTTCTTTAATGAGTTCTGAAAGCTCAAACGCACGTAATTTAGCTGAATTCGATAAACGATCCATCATTAAAGTAATACCGCCTTGTTTTAAAGCTTCTGTAATCGTTTCCCAACCATATTGGATTAATTTACCTGCATAAGCAGGATCTTTTCCATCTGCGACTAATTTGTCATAACACACAATTGAGCCCGCTTGTAACATACCACACAGAATAGTTTGCTCACCCATTAGGTCAGATTTCACTTCAGCAACAAATGAAGACTCTAGCACACCTGCACGATGACCACCTGTTGCAGCCGCCCAAGCTTTAGCAATTTCTAAACCATCACCATTTGGATCGTTTTCAGGGTGTACTGCGATCAATGTTGGTACACCAAAGCCACGTTTATATTCTTCTCGCACTTCTGTACCTGGGCATTTTGGTGCCACCATTACAACTGTGATATCTTTGCGGATTTGCTCGCCCACTTCCACGATATTTAAACCGTGAGAATAACCCAGTGCAGCACCTTGTTTCATTAATGGCATCACATCTGCTACAACCTTTGAGTGCTGTTTATCTGGCGTTAAATTGACGACTAAATCAGCAGTTGGAATTAATTCTTGATAAGTACCTACTTTAAAGCCGTTTTCTGTTGCACGTTGGAATGAGGCACGCTTTTCTTCAATCGCCTCGGGACGTAAAGCATAACTAATGTCTAAACCTGAATCACGCATGTTTAATCCTTGATTCAGTCCTTGTGCGCCACAACCGACGATAACAATTTTTTTGCCTTTTAAATAATCTGCTTCATTAGCAAATTCATTACGATCCATAAAGCGGCAACGCCCCAATTGATCTAATTGTTGGCGTAAATTTAATGTGTTGAAATAGTTAGCCATTGTTATGTCCTTAAATTTGATGTTGTTTGTGTATTGGTATGATGTTGTATTTGCATATTATTTGTACTTTGTTTTGATTATAGTGATTTTTATCATTGCGTAAATTGATATTATTGGTATTTTATATTGCAATTATTGCAACATAAGAACTATTTAATACGATATTTGGGGAAACTTACACCTTGAACTTCAACGATCTCAAACTGTTTCTGCACCTTTGTGAAACAAAAAACTTCGCTAGAACAGCGACACAAAACCATATGTCACCTTCTACACTCTCGCGCCAAATTCAACGCATGGAGGAGCAGTTAGGACAAACGTTATTCCTTCGCGATAATCGCCAAGTTGTCCTTACAGAAGCAGGTGAACAATTCCTTCCCTTCGCACAACAAAGTTGGGCAGAATGGCTACAAATAAAACAACAACTGCGCGATAATCCGACCGAAGTACTCTGTGGTGAACTGAAAATCTTCTGCTCCGTCACTGCAGCTTATAGCCATTTACCAAATATACTAGAAAAATTTCGAGCGCGTTATCCTAAAGTCGAGATTCAGCTTACTACTGGGGATCCAGCCTCTGCATTACAACAAGTGCAAACACAACAAGTCGATCTTGCGCTGGCTGGTCGACCTAAAAATTTACCAACCAGTGTTGAATTTCATTATATTGATGATATTAGTCTGTCACTCATTGCTCCTCGCATCGCCTGTCCTGCGACACAATTGTTACAAAAAACACCGATTGACTGGCAACAAGTTCCGTTTATTTTACCTGTTGAGGGGCCCGCTCGGCAGCGTATCGACGAATGGTTTAAACAACAAAAAATTAAACATCCTAGAATTTATGCTACTGTCGCTGGACATGAGGCAATTATGCCAATGGTTGCTCTAGGCTGTGGTGTTGCGATGTTACCTGATGTTGTGATTAAAAACAGTCCAATGAATAGCCAAATTTCAATATTACATTTAAATCCACCAGCACAACCTTTTGAATTAGGTATTTGTGTACAAAAAAAATGCTTAGCTAAACCATTAGTGCGTGCATTTTGGCAAGTGTTGGAGTAAAGTTGTTAACAACACGTTAATTTTATATTGCTCTAGGATAAGTCTATGTTAAAAGGGATAATTTTATCTTTATCAGCCTCAGTGTTATTCGGCTATTTATATTATTTTTCCACCCTTTTACAGCCACTTGGGGGCGAGGATATCTTCGGGTTTCGTATTATTTTTACTCTACCTTTCGTCATTGCTGCTGTGTTTTTATTTAAACAAAAACAAGCACTTCTACATTATTTTGAACGTATTAAACAGCAACCTCTGTTAATTTTAGGCTTTTTATTTAACTCGGCGATGATGGGGATTCAAATCTGGTTATTTCTATGGGCACCCAATAACGGCAGTGCGCTAAGCGTGTCTTTTGGTTACTTACTCTTACCTTTAGTCATGGTCCTAACTGGACGTGTTATCTTCAAAGAATATATCTCAAGGATTAAATTTTTTGCTGTTGTCATTGCGGCTATTGGTGTATTTTCCAATATTATTTTAAAAGGTGGACTTTCGTGGGAGGCTCTTTTAGTCAGTTTCGGTTACAGCACTTATTTTGCTACGCGTAAAATACTCAAAATTAACGATCTTGCAGGTTTTTGTATCGAAATGAGCTTATTATTGCCCGTTTGTATCTATTTCGCCTTACAAGTTGATCTCAATACAGTACAACAAGTCAACCCAAATATTTTATGGTTACTGGTTTTACTTGGTTTAATCAGTGGTGTTGCACTCAATACTTATATTGTTGCCAGTAGCTTACTGCCTATTAACGTGCTCGGCTTATTAGGCTATGCTGAACCTATTATGATGCTATTTGTATCATTTTTAATTGGCGAGCAACTGGATAGCGAAACTATTCCACTCTTTATTTGTTTAATGATCTCCATGCTCTTATTCATAAGCGAAGGATTGATTCGATTAAAACGACGTTATAAATAGAAAAAAACACCGCAGACTAATGCGGTGTTTTTGATTATTAAATTTATTGAGAAAAAGCAGTTCGCCATTCAGCTAAAGTGCGGTTTAAATCTGTTTGGCTAAATAAAGCGCTACCAGATACAATCCAATCAATATCAAATGGATAAAGCTGCGTGGCAAGTGTTAAGTTCATTGAGCCATCTACAGCAATCAATTTCTCATCACGAACGCTTCCTAACATTTTCGTTAATGCTAAAATTCGCTCAATAACGACATCTGTTGACGCTTTTATACCTGTTCTAGGATCCAATGTGAGTAGTTGAATTAAATCAACTTTCTCCAAATAAGGCTGTAACGACTCCAATGGTGTTTCTGGACAAAGTGTTAATCCAATCAACACATCAGGATAATTTTCGTGAAGATAAGCAATCGTTTCAGCGAGCGTATCCACTTGTTCCACTTGTAGTGTAATAATATTCGCCCCTGCTTTCGCACAATCTCTCGCAACATGCAAAGGATCTTTGACCATTAAATGTACATCTTTAATAAAAGGTGAAGCAAATTGCTTAACTGCAATAGGGCCTACAGTAAAAAAAGGGGAAAACTGACCATCACCTATATCGAAGTGCAATAAATGTAAATCATGTTGTGCTAATGTGGTTAAAGTTTCAGGGAATTTCAACCAATCAGATGCTAAAACACCGACACTTATTGGTTGCTTTCTTAATTGATGAATTAGTTGTTGTTTATTCACATTCATTCGCTATATTCTCTGGCATCACCCACTCAAAAATTTTTTTACTTCTTGCACCAGTCATGATGGGTTCTAGTTCTGCAACACAACGGTGATAATGCGGCGTTTGACGATGTGCTTCTAAAGCTTGCTCATTAACATAAACTTCATAAGCATAAAAGCGAGTTCTGATTTCTGGATCACGCAATACATCAAAACGTAAATTACCAGGTTCTTGTCTTGTACCAATATGGTTTCGTGCAAAAACTTCTAGAAACTCTTGTTCTTTACCTTCTTTAATATTAATTTCCACTAACATTGCAAACATAGTTGACTCCCTAAATGAAGGAAAATGAGTGAAAAAGAGCGGTCAGTTTTTTCTCCATTTCAACCGCTCTTTCATTTTATGAACTAGCTATTTTTCTCATCAAGATAAAGTTGATATGCTTTTTCTGCGGTTTCACCACCATGTACCACTGCATGTACTGCTTTTAACATGGCAATTGGCGCATCAGATTGGAAAATATTACGTCCCATATCCACTCCTAATGCACCTTGATCAATCGCTTGATAGCACATTTCTAACGCATCGAGTTCTGGTAATTTCTTACCGCCAGCAATGACGATTGGAACTGGACAACCTGCCGTAATACGCTCAAAACCTTTATCCACATAATAAGTTTTAATAATATGAGCTCCCATTTCTGCTGCAATACGTGTCGCCAGTGAGAAATATCGTTGGTCACGAGCCATATCTTTACCAACGCCTGTCACAGCCATCGTTGGCATACCATAACGTGTTCCTTGATCCACCAATTGAATAATATTTTTAATCGATTGATGCTCATAGTCTGAACCGATATAGACCTGTGCCGCCATTGCAGAGACATTTAGACGTAATGCATCTTCGACAGAAACTGCAACTGCTTCATTCGATAACTCAGTTAAGATCGAGTTTGCACCAGAAGCTCTTAACACAACAGGTTTACGTGTTTCAGGTGGCACAACACTACGCAAAATACCTCGCGTACACATTAATACATCAGTATATTCAAATAATGGCGCAATATGTAAATCAATACGCTCTAAGCCTGTAGTAGGTCCTTGGAAATAACCATGGTCAAAAGCTAGCATGATTGTTTTGCCTGTTTTCGGATTAAAAATATCCGCTAAACGAGATTGCATTCCCCAATCAAGTGCGCCTGATCCTTTTAAATAAAAGGCTTTATGCTGTTGCGGTCGATCTAAACCAAAATCTTTACCGTCTTTGATATCATCTAAATCTGCCATTTACTTCTCCTCAATTAGAAATTGTAGTTATCAATATTCTCTTTTGTGAACACGACACGCTCTGGTAATAAAATGATTCCATTACCTTTTGCTTCATATTCATAACCTTGAACTTTGTTTGGCGATACTTCTACTGTACCAATACCTTGTACATCTACTTTATCACCAACATTTAATGCTTTACCTTTTAATAAATCATTTGCAACAGCAATTGAAATTTTACCTTGTTGTACAACATCCCATAATCCGAATTGTTTCACTGTGCCACGTTTCACATATGGACGCATCACATTCGGTGTACTGAACCCAACGATAACAACATTATTCACTTTCAAATTTTCTGCTGCTTGTGCTGCTGCAGGTAAGGCATTAGCATCTGGCGCAATAATTGCATCAAGATCTGGGTAGGCTTTTAAAATACCTTCTGCTGTTTGTAAAGATTTAATCGCATCGTTATAACCAAACTGAGTAGTAACAATCTCCCATTCTGGGTGATCTTTTGCAATTTTAGCTTTCGCTTCTTTAACCCATTGGTTTTGGTCAGTTACTGTTGGACTTGAGTAGAAGAACGCTACTTTCGCTTTTGGTTTGCTAATTTGGCTAGACGCCATTTCTACTAACATTGAACCTAATTGTTCTGGTGTACCCTGATTAATATAATGACTACGACATTCAGGTTTTGTATCAGAATCCCAAGTCAAGACTTTCACACCACGTTTCATCGCACGTTGTAAAGTAGAACACAAACCATCTGGTGAGACGGCTGAAACAACAATTGCGTTATAACCTTGGTTAACAAAGTTATTAATTAATTGTACTTGGTTAGACACACTTGGCTCTGTTGGACCATCATAAGTCACATCTACACCTAATGTTTTACCCATTTCAGTTGCACCTTGTCCACCACTGGTGAAAAATCCAACACCTACTAACTTCGGAATGAAAGCAATACGATCAGCTGCTTGTGCTGTTGCTAACGTTGATAGCCCAACAGCAATAGCAAGTGCGGTAGCTTTTAATTGATTTTTCATAATTAATTCTCCTTCATTTTGGATCTGAACATTAATGATTTGACTCACTTCTCGTTTTTCGATGAATCCATTGCACAATGGCACTGTAGTGCAAACTAATCGATTTCCCGATTAAAACGATAATAAGTAACGCACCTGATAATGCACTGGATATTTCATTTGAAACACCGACCATTTGCAGACCTTGTTGCAAATATCCAATCAGAAGTGCAGCAATTGCTGTGCCAATAATAGAACCTGAGCCACCATAAATATTGGCGCCACCCAGTACAACTGCCGTCAAGACAGGCATTAATAAAGAACTGCCAAGATCAGAACGGGCTGAGCCGAAATAAGACACTAAAAGAATCGCAACAAACGCTGCGATAATACCAATCGCGGCATAAATAATATAAAGCGTACGGTTAATAGGCACTGCACTATAGCGCGAAGTACGCTCACTTTGACCAATTAAGAAAATGCTCCGACCAACAGTAGTTCTATGCATCAATAACCAAAACACGACTGTCATGATGAAAAAGTAAATAATCGGTGTTGGAATACCAAACAAAGTTTGATTCGCAAACTCTAATAAACTTTCAGGAAAACCACCAATACCTTCATAACCTGTTGCACCCGCGAACCCCGACAATAGCAATGCACCACCACCAAAAAGATACATCGTCCCTAAAGTAATCACTAATGGATTGACTTTGGTGTACAGAATTAAACTAGCATTAATCACACCACATACAATCCCTGCGACAAAAGTGAGTGGAATCGCTAACATCAAGGGGACATCTGCCTTAAATAAAACCCCCAATAAAATCGCACACAGCCCAACTGTCGAACCAAAAGATATATCCATACCACCAGAAACAATGATCATTGTTAAAGGGAGGGCTAACATGCCGATATAAATAAAATCGCTAGTACTGTAAAGCAAGACATTTAAATCCAACATGCGAGGGTTGAACAGACCAAAACCTAAAATTTCAATGATAACTAAACAAAATAAGGCTATTTCCCAACTGTATTTCTTTACATTAAGCATCCTTCTTTCTCCTTATTTCATTGTATTTGCATCATCTTTTAAGAAACGAGCATAACGTTGTAGCTTGATATTTTTACTAATCATCACACGTATCCGTCCATCAAAAACTAACACGATGAGTAAGACCAAACCTGCTACAAAGTTATTCCAATAAGCTGGGACTTTTAATAACACTAAAATAGAATCAATCTGAATCAAAAAATAAGCGCCAAGTACTGCACCAATAATATTCCCTGCGCCACCAAGCAAGCTAATACCACCTAAGACACAAGCTGCAATTGCTTTCATTTCTAAGCCATTACCTGTTGAATTTGGTACAAAACCAATTTGTGATGCAAATACAATACCCGCTAATGCTGCCATCGTGCCATTAATAGCAAATGCAGCGATACGAACACGATCTACGCGTACCCCCAGTTGTAATGCACCTTGCAAGTTATCTCCGACGGCATAAAAATCACGCCCTTGTTTGATTTTAGTTAAGAAAAAATAAGTCAACCCAATCAACCCCAATAGAAGCCAACCAATCGGTGAAATACCTAAAAATGCTGGTGATGAAAGCGTTTTAAGATCTTGCGGTAACCCCTCGATCCATTTCCCCCCAGTAATCAGCAACATAATGCCTTTGTATAAACCTAATGTACCTAAGGTCGCAACAATGGCTGGGATACGTAATAATGTGACAAGTACACCATTGAAGCACCCTGCCAAAAAACCACAACATAATGTAATGATAAAAGCACTTGCACCAAAACCTGCGTTTAATAAACTGCCTGCAATGACAGCACACAGTCCCATTGTTGATCCTACTGATACATCAATATTTCGGGTTAAAATCACGAAAGTTGCACCAATGGCTAATAAAATAACAATTTGTGCAGAGTTAAAAATCATGGCTAATGTTTGTATATGAAAGCCATTTCCACCAAATCCTAATAACAAAAAAAGCAGAGCAATCGCAAATACAATCGTCAGTTCACGGTTATCTTGTATAAATTTCCACATGTATTGCTCTCCTTATACGCTTGTGCCGCCAAATGCCATATTCATAATGTTATTTGTATTAATTGCCTCACCCACTAGTGAATCGCTTACATGCCCATCATGCATCACTAACACACGCTGAGACATTTTCTCGATTTCTTCTAAATCAGAAGAAATAAACAGCACTGCAACATTTTGTTTTGCAACACTCTGAATTAGCTGATAAATATCTGCCCGAGCACCAACATCTACACCACGAGTTGGTTCATCTACAATGAGTAATGCTGGATTCGCTTCTAAACATTTTGCAATCAATACTTTTTGTTGATTACCTCCCGATAGCGTTCGGGCAGCTTGTTGCTCATCACTAAATTTAATACCAATTGCACGATGATAGCGTTCTAAAATCGCACTTTCTTTTGCACTATTAATCCAAAAGCCCATATTGTTATAGGTCAATCCACAGGCATTCCATGTCAAAGGAGCATCTAAATATAAGCCAGATGCTTGTCGATCTTCGGGTAAATAGACAATCCCCTGCTGCAAGCGCTCTTTAATACTCATTTGGCTAATTTCTTGATCATCAAATAAAATCTCACCACATTTTTTTTGGCGTAACCCATAAATTGTTTCGGCAAGTTCAGTACGACCAGCACCAACCACACCCGCCAAACCTAAAATCTCACCAGGGTAAATTTGCAAAGAAACGTCTTTAAAGCCTTCACCTGTCAAATTTTTTAGCGTTAAAATCGGTTTTTCTGTCGATTTCACTCGATTATGACCTGGTAGCTCTAACCATAATTTCTGTGAATCAGATAATTGTGTTGATTTGGCTTTGGGTGTAATAGCACTAATCACTTCATCACGATTAAGATTTTCTGTTTTACCTGCTAACGCAATATAACCATCACGCATCACACTGATACGCTGTGAAATTTGCCAAACTTCGGGTAACTTATGCGAAATAAAAACAATCCCCACTCCTTTTGTCTGTAAAGAGTGAATTTTTTTGAAAAAATTATCTGTTTCTGCAGGTGTAAGAGAGGCGGTAGGTTCGTCTAAAATTAAAATATCTGCATTACGCATCAAGCCACGCATAATCTCAACAATCTGTTGATCAGCAACCTCAAGTAATCCTGCTTGCATATCCAGTTTTAAATGGGAATTGAGCTCACTTAAAAGTGCAGTAAGTTTTTGTTCATTTTCAATCCCCTGTGTTAAACCAAATAAAATATTTTCTTTTACTGTCAAATTTGGAAATAACAACGGCTCTTGAGGGACAAGATAAATGCCCAGTTGATGTGCTTTATTGGGTGATAGACCTGTTTGATGTTTGCCTTTAATAATCAATTCACCACTATCCTGAGGCTGAATACCCGCAATGATTTTCATCAATGTGGATTTACCTGCACCATTTCCGCCTAAAAGGGCATGGACTTCGCCTGCATACAATGAGAAATCAATTGCTTTCAGTACTTCAACCCCAGAGAAAGATTTACTGATATTGCGCGCATCTAATAAACATGTGTGCTCTAAATTGTCAGATTGCATAGTTAATCTCTTCCTCAAAATTGAACAAATGATTTTTTAATTTATCATTTGTTAATTATATTAATCTTTCATTCACAATATTTCCGCGATCAAGATCACAAAAATAGATTAAAACTTGTGTTAAAATAAACAAAATAGTTCATTTATTAGAAAAAAGTGATCTTCTTCACAATTAAACAAAAAACTAAAATGAACAGTTGATAATAAAATTAAACAAATGAATAATGCCTTAGACAATTTAGAGAACGACTATGAATGAGAATAAATTTGATCATAACAGTGATGTTACCCAAGTCATGACAGAAGAAGAATTATTAGCGCGTATTGCTTGGTTCTATTATCACGATAACTTAACACAAGGTGAAATTGGTGAAAAATTAGGGTTGCCACGTTTAAAAGTATCACGTTTGTTAGAAAAAGGACGCCAACAAGGCATTATAAAAGTACAAATTAACTCTCGTTTTACAGGTTGTCTTGAGTTAGAAGAGGCGCTGAAAGAACGCTTTCAACTCAAGCATATTCGTATTTTGCCCGCATTAGAAAAAAATGAAATTAATCAGCGATTAGGTGTCGGTGCAGCACAGATGTTGATGTCAATGCTCAAACCTAATCAGCTACTAGCAATTGGTTTTGGTGAAACCATTATGCAAACCATCAAGCACAGTAATGAGTTTATTACGCATAATAATATCAAACTCATTACTTTATCTGGTGGAGTGGGTGCTTATATGAAGGGGATTGGACAGCTTGATGGTTCTTGTTCTGTCAGTATTATTCCAGCTCCATTGCGTGCCTCCTCAATTGAGGCTGCAAAATTGTTTAAACGTGAAGCTTGTGTCAGGGACATTATGCTTGCGGCTTGCAATGCAGATGCTGCTATTGTTGGTATTGGCGCGACTCGACAAAAGGGACAAGCCACCTTATTACGCACAGGCTACATTACTGAAGAAAAGCAACATTTAATTCGCGAACAAGGTGCCGTTGGTGACATTCTCGGTTATTTCATGCAAAAAGACGGATCTCTCCAACCTGATATGCCGCTACATGAAGAACTGATCAGTGTTTCTCTCGATAATTTGAAAAAAATTCCTCATGTTATTGGTATTGCAGGTGGAGAAGATAAAGTAGAAGCCATCTTAAGCGCACTTTATGGACAACATATTAATTCATTAGTAACGGAAGAAAAAACGGCTCGGATGATATTAGCGGCGTTAGTCTAATGCGGTTAGAGCTCATTTTCCTTCCTTCACTTAAAGGAGAATACAATGAGCAATCAATATCTTATGGCACTTGATGCGGGCACGGGTAGTGTACGAGCAGTGATTTTTGATCTCGAAGGAAATCAAATCGTTGCTGCCCAACGCGAATGGACTCACCTTTCTGATCCAAACATCCCTGGGTCGATGGAATTTGATTTAAACAACAACTGGCAATTAGCTTGTGATTGCATCCAACAAGCATTACAAAAATCGCAAATTCCAGCAGAACACATTGCTGCTATTTCTACTTGCTCAATGCGTGAAGGCATAGTGTTATATAACGAAAATAAAGAGCCAATTTGGGCTTGTGGTAATGTCGATGCACGTGCAACAGAAGAAGTTAATGAATTAAAAACGCTGTATAACTATACGTTTGAACAACAACTTTATACCATTTCAGGTCAAACACTTGCCTTAAGTGCCGTCCCTCGCTTACTTTGGTTAGCCCATCACCGCAGTGATATTTACCGCCAAACTAAAGCAATGACAATGATCAGCGATTGGCTTGGCTTCATGCTAAGTGGTGAATTGGCTGTTGAACCGTCTAATGCAGGCACAACTGGTATGCTGAATTTAAAAACACGTCAATGGTCACCTGAACTCCTAGATATGGCTGGGTTAAATTCAGATATCCTCACACCAGTAAAAGAAACAGGTGAAATTTTAGGAAAAGTGACCGCACTTGTCGCCCAGCAAACGGGGTTAAAAGCAGGTACACCTGTTGTAGTAGGCGGTGGCGATGTACAACTAGGTTGTATTGGCTTAGGGATCACAGAACCTTCACAAGCCGCAGTGATTGGTGGTACATTCTGGCAACAAGTGGTCAATTTACCAAAAGCAGTAACTGATCCTGAAATGAATGTACGTATCAACCCACATGTCATTGCCCCATTAGTACAGGCAGAATCAATCAGCTTTTTTACTGGCTTAACTATGCGCTGGTTTAGAGATGCCTTTTGTGCAGAAGAAAAATTGTTAGCTGAACGCCTAGGTACAGATGCTTATACTTTATTAGAACAAATGGCAGAACGCGTGCCCGCGGGTGCTAATGGCGTAATTCCAATTTTCTCAGATGCAATGCATTTTAAATCTTGGTACCACGCTGCTCCCTCTTTTATCAACTTATCTATTGATCCTGAAAAATGTAATAAGCCTGTCCTCTTCCGCGCCTTAGAAGAAAATGCCGCAATCGTTTCTTCATGCAATCTTGATCAAGTAGAAAAATTCTCTGGCGTTAAACTTACATCGATTGTTTTTGCTGGTGGCGGTGCCAAAGGTAAACTGTGGAGCCAAATCCTATCTGATGTAACAGGGCTTGTAGTCAATATTCCAGTGGTAAAAGAAGCAACCGCACTCGGTTGTGCGATTGCGGCTGGTGTTGGCGTGGGTATTTACCCATCATTAAGTGAGGCAGGGAAAAAATTAGTCAAATTTGAGCGGCAACATCAGCCAAATTTAGACAATCATGAACTCTATAAAGCTCATAAGGCAAAATGGGCAGATGTTTATGCTAAACAATTACAACTGGTCGATAGTGGATTAACAACTTCACTATGGAAAGCACCAGGTTTATAAACTGAACGATTTAGATAAAAAAATACTGCACATTAAATGCAGTATTTTTTATCTTTGTTTCAGACGAGCTTCTCATTGAGTAACACTGCAAACTCTGGCATCACTCCTCGCCACAATTCAAAAGAGTGTGCAGCTTGCGCAACAAGCATACCAAAACCATCGCTGATATTTTGCTTACCTAAGCGCTTACAAAGTGCAATAAATGGCGTGTCGATATCCTTGGCGTATTGCATATCGTAAAGTGCGGTGGCTTTTTGCAAAATTTCTGGATTGACGTTGACGGTCTGCCCGTGTAAGCCAGAGGACGTCGCATTAATGATTAAATCAAATTTTTGCACTGGAATATCGACCAATTCAACAGCCTCAATCTTGCCATATTGGGCAAATTTTTGTGCTAAATCTTCGGCCTTACTTAGTGTGCGGTTCGCTAACACAATATGTTGTTTAGCTTGTAATAAGGGCAATAACACACCTTTTGTTGCCCCACCTGCGCCTAAAATCAGAAGTGTTTGCTCAGGTTTGAGCCAACCTAAACGTTGTAAATCGCTGACTAAGCCCGCACCATCCGTATTATCAGCATATAAACGTCCATCATCTAACTTTTTCAAAGTGTTACAAGCTTCAGCTGTCAAACAACGTTCGCTGTGAATATCTGCTAACTGAAAAGCTCGCTCCTTAAAGGGGGCAGTGATATTGCAGCCTTGCGCTCCTTTATCAAAAAAGACACGCAACTGCTGTTCAAAATCTTGTTCATCGCCGAGCATTGCCACATATTTCATTTGCTGTTGAGTTTGCTCAGCAAAAATTTTGTGAATTTGTGGTGACTTGCTTTGTGCAATTGGGTTGCCCCACACCGCATATGTATCCATAGTTTAACCTTGCCTAAAGAGTTGATGAGTAAAAAGATCGCGGATTTCAGACGGATTCGTCGCACTGCCAACGGGTAAATCTAACACAGGAAAATCCTCACCAAATTGCGCTCGCACTTCTTGTGCGCTACGGCAAGGTGGCAAAGTGGTGAGATTAGCGCTGGTTGAGGTTAACGCAAAACCCGCTTGCTCACAGAGTTGCTTCACCCCATCGTGCTGACATAACCGCACAGCAATATTTTCAAATTGCCCAGTTAAAAATTTTGGCGTACTACTTTTTGCGGGCACGACCCAAGTGATTGGGCGATCATATTGTGTCTGCAAGCGTTGCCAGTGTTGCTCATCAAAATTTGCGGTCTCAATAAAGGGCAATAAAAAGTCTAAATGAGGCGCAACCAAAATTAGCCCTTTCTCAATTGGGCGTTGTTTCAGCACTAATAATTTTTGCACCGCACTTTCGCTATTTGGGTTACAACCTAAACCAAATACAGCTTCTGTGGGATAAGCCACAACGTCATTTTGTTTAAGTTGTGCAACGATTTGTTCAATATTCATTAAAATTAAATTTCCGAGTCAAAAATATGGCGACAGCTTTTGTTCACACATTGAAAAGTGCGGTGAGTTTCCGTTTCTTTTTTCAATGTACAAACTGGGCTTTCACACGCAGGACAAGCCACTAAATACGGCTTACTAGGTAACGTAAATTTGCATTGAGGATAGCGATTACAACCATAAAACACTTTGCCTTGACGACCACGACGTGCCACCAATTCACCTTTTTGGCATTCAGGACAAGGAACAGTTTCTTGCGCTTGCTCTTCTGGGGCATCATGGACTACAAAATGACATTCTGGGTAATTGCTGCAGCCAATAAACATACCAAAATGTCCTTGTTTTAATACCAACGGATGCTGACATTCTGGACATTGCTGTTCTAACACTTTCAGAATTTTGCTTTCAGAATGTGATTGTAAAGGTCTTAAATAATCACAAGCAGGGTACGCGCTACAACCTAAAAACAAGCCTTTTTTACCTTGTTTGACTTGCAATAAAGCGTTGCAAACAGGGCAATGTTCTTCTTGTTTTGTATGTTGAAAAAGGCGTTCGCTCATTGGTATTCCTCAGTTAAATTAAAACAATTCTACCCCAAACGTCTTCAATAATGCCACGCTTTCAAACACAGGCAACCCCATTACACCCGTAAAACTGCCCTCAATATGCTCAATAAACGCACCGCCTAATTGCTGAATCCCATAAGCACCTGCTTTATCCATCGGTTCGCCTGTTGCAATATAGCTTTGAATTTCTTTCTCCGTTAAGGGTTTGAAGTGAACTTTGCTGATTTGCACTGCTGTTTTCATTTGCTGATCATTCGCAACACAAATCGCCGTAATCACTTGATGTGCTCTGCCTGACAACGCACGCAACATCTGTGCTGCCTCAATTTCATTTTGTGGCTTGCCTAAAATGTTATCATCTAAAATCACTGAGGTATCCGCAGAAAGAAAGGGCAAGTGTGGTGCATTTTTCGCAAGTTTTTCCTGTTGCCACGTTTGGCGCGCAGCGTGATTTTTCTCAATCGCCATACGCAATACATAATCCGCGCCCTTTTCATTCGGTAGCGGCGTTTCATCAATATCGCAGCAAAACACGTCAAATTTAAAGCCGAGATTTTGCAAAATCTGTGCACGACGTGGGCTACTTGAGGCAAGGTAAAATTGGGAATGAGACATAAGCCAACCTGATAAATAAAAAAGATTATAACCTGTTAGGATAAATCCGCCACTTTCCTTTATACTTTAATCCTTTGTTAAACTTATGGAAAGACTTTATGCTATTTGAACTGACCGCATCACAATCCCTACTAATTATTGGTGCACTGACTTTTTGTTGTGTCATTTTATTGTTTATCAGCGCGCGTCGTAAACGTGACAGCCAAGAATTGCAACAAGATCTCAATAAAACCATCGAAGATTTCAATCAATTATTAAGCAAATTTGAAGCCTCTCAACTCGCCAAAAGCCAGCTCGAACAAGCAGTGGTGAAATATCAAACTAATGCGGAAGGGTTGCAAGTACGTTTGATTGAACGTGATGAAAAGTTAGGTTATTTGCAAAAAGAACTTGATGAAGAACAAGCACGTCATAATGAAATTTCAGAAAAAATCACCGCACTTAAAGAACGCTTTGGTATTGCTTCTGCGCAAGCGGAAAGTTTAGAAAAACAACTTGAACATAGCCAAAGCAATTTCTATCGCAAAGAGCAAGAGAATCGTGAATTAGTGGAAAAATTGACCGCACTTTCACAAGAATTTACCGAGCTAAAAACCACACTAGCGGAAAAAGAAAAAAACTTTGCCGAGCAACAACAAAATATTGAGCAAAGTAAGCAACAACTAAGCACAGAATTTCAAAATCTCGCCAACCGTATTTTAGAAGAAAAAAGCCGTAGCTTTAGCCAAAGCAATCAAACCGCATTGGACAGTTTGCTCAAGCCATTTCGTGAGCAAATTGAGGGTTTTCAAAAACGCGTGAATGAAATTCATTCTGAGTCAGTAAAAGGCAATGCGGGTTTAGAAGCGGAAATCAAAAAAGTGTTGGATATTGGCTTAAATATGTCTCAACAAGCGGATAATCTGGCGTCTGCGCTAAAAGGTGAAAAGAAAACCTTAGGTAACTGGGGTGAGGTGCAATTAGAACGTGCGTTACAATTAGCGGGCTTGATTGAAGGCGAACATTACGAAGCACAAGCGCATTTTAAAGACAGCGAAGGCAAACATAATTACCCTGATTTCATCTTGAATTTACCAGATAACAAACATTTGATTATCGACAGCAAAATGTCGTTGGTAGCCTATGAAAGTGCGGTCAATTCTGATGACGAAATACTACGTCAGAGCAAACTACGTGAACATATCAAAGCGATTAAAAATCACATAGATGATCTGTCGCGCAAAGATTACAGCAACTTGATTGGAATGCGTAGCCCGAATTTTGTACTGATGTTTATTGCAGTTGAGCCTGCCTATATCGAAGCCATGAAAATGGATCCGAGCCTATTTAATTATGGCTATGAGAAAAATGTGATTCTAGTGTCGCACACCACTTTAATGCCAATTTTACGCACAGTGGCAAACTTATGGCGTATCGAACGTGGCAATGCAGAAGCAAAAGAAATCAGTGCTCGTGCTGGAGAAATTTACAATCAAATTTGCGTCGTTGCGGAACGTCTTAGCAAGCTCGGTAACACACTTTCCACTGTAAGTTCGCACTATAACAACACCGTGACGGCTCTAGTTGGTCAACAAGGCTTAGTCGGCAAAGTTGAACGTTTCAAAGACCTCTCCGCCAAAGCCAACAAAGTCATGCCAAACGTCGAACTGCTACACAATGATGTAGAAGTAGAACGCTTACAAGTGGTTAAAATTGAAGAAAAAATAGACAAGAAATAACTACAATATAAATTAATAACGTGACAAAGATCACATTTCTTTAACAAATATCTTCTCTTTTTAGTAGAGTAAGGTAGTCTTATCGCACTTTAGTCGGGGTGCCTTACGTTGGTAAAACGTAAAGCTGAGATGATACCCGTGAACCTGATACAGCTAATACTGACGTAGGAAACTAATTATGCGAACACTTTCATTTTCTTTGATTTTTTCAACTTCCTTATCTCGCTTATTCCTATTTCAACGCTAATTAATTTATTGTTAATACAATGAATGCAGTTGAAATTCGTTCACTCACATTGACCTATAACCAAGAACCTTTGTTCTTAGAGTTTGATTTTGCTTTACCTAAAGGAAAGTGGACGAGTATTTTGGGTGCTTCTGGTGTGGGAAAATCCACCTTGTTGCGCGCTATTGCAGGGCTTGAGAATGAGGCGAAAACGCAAGGAGAGATTTGTTTCCCACATAATGAAAAAATCAGCTATATGGCACAACAAGATGCGTTATATCCTTGGTTGTCTGTCATTGATAACGTTCAATTAGCTCAACATCTAACCCATTCAAAAACGTTAGAAACACAAACCAAAGCACAGCAGTTGTTAGCTGCGGTCAAAATGGATATGCACCAACACAAGGCTTGTTATCATTTATCTGGTGGACAAAGACAGCGTGTCGCCCTTGCCCGTACATTAATGCAAGATGCAGAAATTGTTTTAATGGATGAACCTTTTTCGGCATTGGACGCCGTCACCCGTTTGCAATTGCAAAATCTCGCTTGTGAGTTGCTAAAACACAAGACCGTTTTATTGATCACCCATGATCCACAAGAGGCGATTCGATTAAGTGATGAAATCTATGTGTTACAAAATTATCCCGCGACGCTTTCAGAGAAAATCGCCCCCACTGGCACGGCTCCTCGTGAATTAGTACAAGATGATTTGTGGCAATTGCAGCAGCATTTACTTGCTCAGTTAATGAAAGGGGCGGAATAATGCAAATCAAAACGCTCCTTAACGTCACGCTACTTTCATTATTATTGCTTGGATTATGGCAAAGTGCGGTCAGTTTTTTTGATGTTCCACGCTATATGTTGCCACCACCAACCGAAGTCTTCAACCAACTTGCTAGCCGCTATGATTTATTGTGGGAACACGCACAAGTGACCTTATTAGAAATCGGGCTAGGGCTATTTTTAGGCGTCACATTAGGGCTGATTTCCGCCCTACTTTTGAGTTTATCGCGCCATTTATCCGCATTTTTATTGCCATTATTAGTCATTTCGCAAGCCATTCCTGTTTTTGCGATCGCGCCGTTATTGGTGCTGTGGTTTGGCTATGGGTTAGCTTCCAAAATCGTAATGACGGTGCTGATTATTTATTTCCCTGTTACCGCTGCGTGTTATGACGGCTTACGCAACACGCCAAACCAATGGTTAGAGCTGGCAAAAACCATGCAAATCTCACCGCTTTCGATGTTATTTAAAGTGAGATTACCCGCCGCATTGCCCTCTTTTGCATCAGGCTTACGCATTGCAGTATCCGTAGCACCTATCGGGGCGATTGTTGGCGAGTGGGTCGGTTCATCACAGGGACTTGGTTATTTAATGCTCCACGCTAACGCACGAATGCAAGTGGATTTAATGTTCTCGGCATTATTCGTTTTAATGCTTATCAGCTTATGTTTGTATTTCAGCGTGGATTATTTACTGAACAAATGGCTACCTTGGGTGAGGTTTTTAAAATAATCAGTCAAAAGAATAGCTTAACAATTTTTGAAAAAACAACCGCACTTTCATCATTAGTGAATTAGGTTCCTTTTCTTTGGCGAAACAAAGAAAAGGAATAAACAAAATCAAAAAGGAATACAACGATGTCAACAACACAACAACTTATCAACAATGCAGGGCAATATTGGCAAGAGTATGTGCATCACACCTTTGTTCAACAACTGGCAAATGGCACTTTGCCGAAAGCCTGTTTCCAGCATTATCTAAAGCAAGATTATTTATTCCTGTTTCAATACAACCGTGCGCTCTCATTGGGTATTTATAAAGCCGAAAATTTTGCCCAAATGAAAACGGCTCACGACGCAATTGGTGCATTGTTGCACGAAATTCAATTACATATTCAATTCTGTGAAAACTGGGGAATTGATGAAAAAACGTTATTTAGCACTGAAGAATCTGCCGCTTGCGTGGCTTATACACGCTATGTGTTAGACGCTGGAATGACGGGTGGCTTAGCTGAGCTTTATACCGCTATCGCCCCTTGCGCTATTGGTTATGCAGTGATTGCTAAACAGATTGTAGAAAGTGGTGTAAGCCCCGAAAACAACCCTTATCAGGCATGGATTGATACCTATTCAGGAGATGAATTTCAAACTGCTGCACAAAATGCAATTACAGCATTAGATGCGTTATGTTCGAGTTTAACCGATACACAACTTGCTAAATTACAACAGATTTTTAATACCGCAACCCGTATGGAATCTGCATTTTGGCAAATGGGATTAGATTTAAGCTAACAAGAAAAAAGGAGACAAATACATGCAAAACATCGTGAAAAATACGCTTACAGTTGCGCTCGCAATGGGCGTGAGCCTTTCTGTATCTGCCAAAGAAAAATTAACTTTATTACTTGATTGGTTTGTGAACCCTGATCACGCAGCCATTATCGTGGCACAACAAAAAGGTTATTTTGAACAACATGGCTTAGAGGTTGAAATTGTTGAGCCAGCCGATCCTTCTCTACCGCCAAAATTAGTGGCTGCAGGTAAAGCGGATTTAGCAGTGGATTACCAACCACAGTTACAAATCCAAGTAGCAGAAGATTTACCGCTCACTCGTGTTGGTACGTTAGTAGCAACTCCATTAAATACGTTGATTGTGTTAGAAAAAAGTGACATCAAAACCCTAGCCGATTTAAAAGGCAAAAAAATTGGTTATTCAGTGAGTGGCTTTGAAGACTCATTGTTAAAAGCCATGTTGAAGTCCGCAGGTTTGACTAGCAAAGATGTGGAAATGGTGAACGTCAACTGGTCACTTTCACCGTCTGTAATTAGCGGTCAAGTGGACGCAGTGGTCGGCGGTTTCCGTAACTTTGAATTAAACCAAATGCAATTAGAAAAACAACCAGGTCGTGCGTTCTATCCGGAGGAAAACGGGGTGCCAGTATATGATGAGTTAATTTTAGTGGCAAACAAAACATCAATGCCAAAAGAAAAAATTAGCAAATTTTTAACCGCACTTGAGCAAGCTACCATTTACACCATGAACCACCCTGACGATGCGTGGAAATCATTCGTAGCGTACAAACCAAAAGAATTAGATAACGACCTCAACCGTTTAGCGTGGAAAGATACTCTACCTCGTTTGGCCTTACGACCAAGAGCATTAGATGGTCACCGTTATGAAAGAATGGCGGAATTTTTGAAAGAAAATGGCTTAACGAAAGTGGTTAAACCGTTGAGTGATTATGCGGTAGAAGTGAAATAGCTTCTTACTTTCTTTGCTTCGCCAAAGAAAGTAAGCAAAGAAAGGCGCCCCTGATTTTTCTTTTCCCTTCGCTTATTGCTAACTTTTGGAACTAACTTTCCAAACTCACTTGCTTCGCAAGCTCAAACAAGGAAAGTTGTTCTCAAAAGTAAACGCAACCGCTACGGCGAAAAATAAGGGAATAAAAGAAAATAAATCTGATTTTAAAGAACAATTTAAATTCGGTTAAAAGTCATCGCACTTTTAATTAAAAACTCGATAAAACGAGGCCCCGTGTAAGTTGCCCGAATGGAAAAGGCATTTTTAGGAAAATAAGGTTGCGTAGCGAAGTGAAGACAACTTATTTTCCGTTAAGAAAATGGCTTTGAAATGAGGAAAAGCAACTTAGTCGGGTGTGTTTTCTTTTTGCCTACTTTTGCTTTGCACAAGCAAAGAAAAAGTAGGTCGCACATCGTGCGAAACCCGATAGAACTAAACTGATAAAACTAAAACATCACAAAATAGAAGTACAACCAATATGCTAAAACCAAAATACCTACAAAAAATCAAATCTCAAAACCCTCTCATCCACAACATCACCAATGTAGTAGCAGCGAACTTCTCTGCCAATGGATTGCTTGCTATTGGGGCTTCGCCGTTAATGTCTGCTGCGATTGAAGAAATGGAGGAAGTGCCACGTATTAGCAATGCATTGGTGATTAATATCGGCACATTAATGGGGAAAGAAGTCGCTGCAATGGTGTTAGCGGGTAAAACAGCAAACCAAGTGGGTATTCCAGTAGTGTTGGATCCCGTGGGAGTGGGAGCAACCCGTTTCCGTAAACAAACTGTCGCTACGTTATTAAAAGAAGTGAAATGTGCCGCAATTCGTGGCAATGCAGGCGAGTTAGCCACAATTGCAGATGTAGACTGGCAAGCAAAAGGTGTGGATGCAGGCAACGGCAATGCGAACGTTGCAGAAATCGTGCGTGTTGTGGCTGAAAAATATCACTGTGTAGTGATGATCAGCGGTGAAACGGACTATTTAAGTGATGGCAAACGCCATGTACAAATTCACAACGGCACACCACTATTCCCGAAGATTACGGCATCAGGTTGCTTATTAAGTGCAGTTTGTGGTGCGTTTTTAGCAGTAGCGAAACCTGAAGAATATTTTGATGCCATGGTTGAAGGTTGTACGACTTATGCCTTAGCTGGCGAGTTGGCCGCTAAACAATTAAGCGATACACAACACGGACAATTTTATGTGGGCTTATTAGATCAATTAGCCAGTATTTCCCCAGAACAAATTTCACAATTAGCGAGAGTATCTTATGAGTAACATTGCACAAGCCTTAACCATCGCGGGCTCTGATAGCGGTGGCGGTGCGGGTATCCAAGCGGACTTAAAAACCTTCCAAATGCGTGGTGTGTTTGGCACATCAGCGATTACCGCCATTACCGCACAAAACACGCTGGGCGTGTTTGACATTCACCCGATTCCATTAACAACAATTGAAGCGCAGCTGAAAGCTATTGCGGACGATTTCCACATTTCGGCATTTAAAATCGGAATGTTAGGCACAGCGGAAATTATCGAATGTGTAGCGAATGCACTGAAAAAATACCAGTTTGGCAAAATGGTATTAGACCCCGTAATGATTGCAAAAGGTGGAGCACCGTTATTACAACAAAATGCAGTGAAGGCGCTGAAACAGCATTTAGTGCCAATGGCAGAAGTGATTACACCAAACTTACCTGAAGCAGAAGCGTTGACAGGCATCAAAATCGTGGACGATAAGACTGCATTTGAGGCAGCAACCTTATTACAGCAAATGGGCGCAAAAAATATCGTGATTAAAGGCGGTCACACTGAAGATTCACAAAGCACCGTTTGTCGTGACTGGATTTTCACCCCAACCGAAACCTTTTTCTTAGACAGCCCACGTTTCCCGACAAAACATACTCACGGTACAGGCTGTACCTTCTCAGCTTGTCTAGCGGCTGAATTAGCGAAAGGTAATTCTATTGTTGATGCAGTAAAAACCGCAAAGGCGTTTATTACCGCAGCGATTAGTGATCCATTAAACATTGGTCACGGACACGGGCCGACAAACCATTGGGCCTATTCCAAAGTGGAAAAATAAATTGAATTTGCACAAAAGTGCGGTCAAAAAACACAACGTTTTGAAAGGATGTATATGAACAAAATCGAACAAGCAATGCGACTGTATTTTATCGCGGGCACACAAGACTGCCCGAATACAGGGGGGGATCCTGCTGAAAATCTATTGAGGATTTTAGAACAGGCATTAAAAGCGGGGATCACCTGTTATCAATTCCGCGAAAAAGGCAAAAAGTCCTTACAAGATCCCACGAAAGTGAAAGAATTGGCGATGAAATGTCGCGATCTTTGTCATCAATATAATGTGCCTTTTGTGGTGAATGATGACGTGCAACTGGCGATTGAGATTGGGGCTGACGGTATTCACGTTGGGCAAACAGATATGGCAGTCGCCGATGTTGCCGCACTTTGTCATAGCAAATGTTTTATTGGTACCTCCGTCAATACCCTTGAGCAAGGGCTTGCCGCACAAGCTAACCCGCTTATTGATTATTTCGGCACGGGTCCCATTTTCCTAACCCAATCAAAAGAAGATCCAAAACCTGTTGTAGGGGTCGAGTTTGTGTCCACGATTCGCCAAAATGGGATCGATAAGCCCATTGTGGCAATTGGTGGAGTCACTGCCCAAAGCGCAGGAGAGCTACGTCAACGTGGTGCTAATGGCGTAGCTGTCATTTCCGCTATCGCACAATCAACTAACATCAAAAAAGCTGTTCAGGAGCTACTCGGGAATGCGTAATAATCCTCGTCAAGTTGCTATCGCGACAATAGTTGGCACGGCAATTGAGTATTTTGATAATTATATTTACGCGATGGCAGCGGTATTGGTTTTTAACCATCAATTTTTCCATAGTGCCGATCCTGTCAGTAACGAACTTGCATCTTTGTCTACTTTAGCCCTCGCATTCTTCGCACGTCCTTTTGGTGCGATGCTATTTGGGCATTTTGGTGACAAAATCGGGCGTAAAAAATCGCTCATCGCCTCATTATTACTGATGGGCATCGCAACAGTCACTATTGGGTTATTGCCTAATTATGCACAAATTGGTATTTGGGCAACAGTGCTCCTTTGTCTTTGTCGTATTGGTCAGGGTATTGGTTTAGGTGGTGAATGGGGCGGGGCAGCATTAGTAGCGATTGAAAATGCCCCCCCAGAAAAGCGTGCATGGTATGGTATTTTTCCACAACTTGGTGCCCCAGTCGGTTTATTATTAGCAAATGGTGCGTTTTTCACCGTAGGCAAAGTATTCGGTCAAGAAGCGTTAATAGAATGGGCGTGGCGTATTCCATTTATTGCCTCTGCCATATTAGTGGTTATCGGTTGGTATGTGCGTACCAAAATCCACGAAAGTGCGGTCTTTTTTGAAGCAGAAAAACAAGGTAAAACCCATACTTTCCCAATCAAAGCTGTCTTTACTCAACACCTCAAGCCCTTTATTACGAGTGTCTTTTTAGCGACTGCAGGCTATGTCTTATTTTATATTTTGGCTGCATTTGCTCAAATCTATGCCAAAAGCCCAACAACACTTTCATCAGCAGGTCACCCAATGGGCTTAGGGATGCAAGCGAGTACTTTTACTGCTTTTTTATTGATCACCTCTGTGATTTTCGGTATATCGATTGCATTCTCTGGTATTTATGCGGATAAAATTGGGCGCCGCCGTTTAATGCAATATGTCAGCATTGCTACACTTATTTTTGGACTAGCGCTACCACTTTTTTTAAGTGAAGCCACACCAACGAATATGTTTGCTTTCTTAACCATTGGTTTCATAATTATGGGGATGTCTTTTGGTCCAATGGCAGTCTTATTGCCCGAATTATTCCCAACAGAAGTACGCTATTCTGGTGCATCCATTGCTTACAATCTAGCAGGTATTTTAGGCGCAAGTGTTGCTACTATTGTTGCGATAAAAATCAATGCTCACTTTGGTTTAATCGGCGTAGGGATTTATCTGGCAGCAAATGCCTTGATTTCCTTTATTGCAACCACACAAATTAATGAAACTAAACAATGTGACTTAAAACAAATTTGATTGTTACATAAGCTATCAGTACATCGCTGAAGAATCTGGGTTGTTACTGATAGCATAAAAATCAATTGAATTTTCCAATAAAAACAGGTAATTTTCACAGCTTATTATCATTCACTGAAACGAATTCAATATGGAACAACAACCTGAACATCAATCAGCACAACAAAGCAAACAACAATACGCTAGACCCCGTCAAAGTCATGCGCCTAACATCATTAGCCAAATTATCTTCGCTAGCCGTTGGTTACAACTGCCTATTTATTTAGGATTAATCGTTGTACAAGGACTCTATGCATATAAATTTATGAAATCATTATGGGAGTTGATGACGAATTTACAAAGCATGGATGCTAATATGATCATGTTAGCGGTCCTTAACTTGATTGACGTAGTGATGATCGCAAATTTATTGGTGATGGTGATTGTAGGGGGCTATGAAATTTTCGTTTCAAAATTACGCACCAAAGACCACCCTGATGAACCAGAATGGTTAAGTCATGTGAATGCCTCAGTACTGAAGGTAAAATTATCCATGTCTATCATCAGTATTTCATCTATTCACTTACTGCAGACGTTTGTCAATGCAGCAAATATGGATGAAAAAACAATGATGTGGCAACTATTCCTCCATTTAGGGTTTCTCGTTTCTGCGGTAGCAATGGCATATACGGATAAAATCCTTTATAGCACCAGCCATAAAGGGCATTAAACCAGAACTACAATAAGTTTAAAATAACAAGACCTTTAACTTGCAAAGAGTTAAAGGTCTTTTTTAATTGATAACGACCCTATGCCCCCAGCTCTTTTGAAATAGCGTGAGTTGTTTGTTTAAGATGCGTTAACAATACTTCTTTGCCAATCTGATTTAAACGTGCGGTGGATAGAGAAATTGAGACAGAGTAAACTACGTTGCCGTTGATATCAAATATTGGGCAAGCTAAACAAGTTACACCTGTTTCATTTTCTTCATTATCCATTGCATATCCCAGCTCTCGAATCTTATTTAACTCAATCTCCATTGCACTTGATGTCACAATTGTATTGGTCGTTAATTGTGTAATATTCGTTTCATTTTTCTCCCAATAATCATCTAAAGTATGCCCTTTTTCATATGCCATAAAAATTTTCCCCATGGCTGAACAATAGAGTTCTAAACGCTGACCGATATAGGAGCGAGTACGCATCATACCTGTTGTTGGTTCAAGCTTATAAATCATCACTGCATGATGATGATCACGCATAGATAAATTAACTGTTTCGCCTGTATCTAAATTAAGCTGTTCTAAATAAGGGGCGGTAATATTTAAAATATTGAGAGAACTCAGCGTTTTTTGCCCAATCATCAAACATTTCATTGTTAAACGATATGCACCAACTGTATTTGCAGGTTTAACATAACCACAGGCTTGTAGTGTTTGTAGCATACGATGTGTCGTACTTTTATTTAGATTTGATAGTTCAGAAAGCTTGGCTAATGGACAGCCATTAGGGAAATTACTCAAAATATCAATCAGTAATAAGCCTTTAATTAGGCTTTGATTACTGCTGGCTCGTTTATTTTTATCCTCTTCTTTCATCTTCTTTATTCCTAAATAGCCTGTTTTATGTGGCGTTATTCTAATGAGATATCAGCAAAATAAAAATGAGATCTTGATCACAAAAAATAAAAAAACTTATATCCATATGATTTACAAGACTTTTTATTTACACATTTTATTTGCGTACAAATTTTATTCAGCTTATAATTTTTAAAACGTCGTTTCAATATATGAAATGAAAATTAATATAGTGAGGGCAAGATGAAAGTCAGTTACGAAACACTCAAGCAAGAATTTAAACGTGTATTACTCGCAAGAAACGTCCGTGAAGATATCGCTGAAGAATGTGCAACAATGTTTGCAGATACAACTGAGTCAGGAGTGTACTCTCATGGCGTAAACCGATTTCCTCGTTTTATTTCTCAACTCGAAAAAGGCGATATTGTGCCAGAGGCGACTCCGACAAAAGTTCTTTCTTTAGGTGCAATTGAACAATGGGATGCACACCAAGCTATCGGTAATCTCACTGCAAAAAAAATGATGGATCGCGCAATGGAAATTGCGGATCAATTTGGTATTGGTGTTGTTGCACTGAAAAATGCAAACCACTGGATGCGAGGCGGTGGCTATGGTTGGCAAGCCGCTGAAAAAGGGTATATCGGGATCTGTTGGACAAACTCAATTGCAGTCATGCCTCCTTGGGGCGCTAAAGAATGCCGTATTGGCACTAACCCATTGATTATTGCTGTACCGACGAGCCCTATCACAATGGTCGATATGTCTTGTTCTATGTATTCTTATGGCATGTTAGAAGTGCATCGCTTAGCAGGTCGCCAAACATTTGTTGATGCAGGCTTTGATGATGAAGGTAATTTAACTCGTGATCCTGGCACGGTTGAGAAAAATCGCCGTTTACTGCCAATGGGATTTTGGAAAGGGTCAGGTTTATCTATCGTCTTAGATATGATCGCCACCCTACTTTCTAACGGGTTATCCGTCGCTGAAGTCACTGAAGAAAAAGATGATGAATATTGTGTTTCACAAATCTTCATTGCTATTGAAGTGGATCGTTTAATTGATGGCAAAACGAAAGACGAGAAACTCAATAAAATCATGGACTATGTAAAAACCGCTGAGCGTGCTGATCCTGATGTAGCAATCCGCCTACCAGGTCATGAATTTACGGCAATTCGTGCGGAAAATAAAGCCAATGGTATTCCTGTTGATGATTCTGTTTGGGAAAAAATTAAATCCCTATAAGGAAATACTATGTTCTTCGGTCATCTTTCGCAAATTGATAAAAAGCATTATCCAGTAGCGATCAATATCGCACTGGATTATCTTGCTAATACAGATTTTGATGCATTAGAAGTGGGACGTTATCCTATTGTAGGTGATCGTATTTATGCTCAAGTATTAGATCTTGATACACAGGAAAAAACGACTATCCGACCTGAAGTTCACCGTCGCTATATTGATGTGCAATACTTACATAGTGGGACTGAACGAATTGGTGTCACGCCTGATTTGGGTCAATATTCTATTGCTCAAGATTATGATAATGAACGCGATATTCTGTTCTACCAAGACGTTGAAAATGAAGTGGAACTTATTATGCGTCCTGGTAACTTTGCTGTCTTTTTTCCTCAAGATATCCATCGACCAGCTTGTCTTGATCAACAATCAACTAAAATCCGTAAAGTTGTCGTAAAAATTGCGGTAAATGAATTAGAGGTGGCATGATGAAATCGCTCAGCTCAGCCGTAACTAAACTATTGGAAGCATTCGTCGTTATTATTTTAACGACGATGTCCTGCTTAGTTTTTCTGAATGTTGTACTACGCTATGGCTTCAATAGTAGTATCAACATTACAGAAGAAGTTTCACGTTACCTCTTTGTTTGGTTAGCTTTTCTTGGTGCCATCTTAGCTTTTAGCGAAAATCGCCATGTCAATGTCACGATGTTTACTGCTCGCTTATCTGAGCATAAACAAAACCTCCTGCATTTATTGACCGATAGCTTAATGCTATTTTGCTGCTATCTTTTAATCACAGGAAGCTGGGTACAATTTAAGTTAAACCTAACTAATATGGCCCCCATCTCTGGTATCCCAACAGGTATCACTTATTTAGCGAGCTTTATTGCAGGTTTAGCGATTGCCATATTACTTCTCATTCGTCTTTTTTCTAATGCTAGCCGTCTTATAAAAGGAGAAAGCAAATGACTGTTATTATCTTTCTTTCTGCTTTATTAGGCGCCATTTTATTAGGTATTCCCGTCGCCTTTGCTCTATTATTGTGTGGTGTGGCATTAATGTTGCACTTGGACTTATTTGATGCACAAATTTTGGCACAACAAATCGTGAGTGGTGCAGATAGCTTCTCTTTAATGGCAATCCCATTTTTCATCTTAGCTGGTGAAATTATGAATGAAGGGGGCTTATCAAAACGGATTATTGATCTACCGATGAAATTAGTCGGACATAAACGTGGTGGACTAGGTTTTGTTGCCATTCTCGCTGCAATGATTATGGCAAGCTTGTCAGGATCAGCTGTTGCAGATACCGCTGCGGTTGCAGCGATGTTACTACCGATGATGAAAACAACAGGTTATCCATTAGACCGTTCTGCTGGTTTAATTGGTACCGCTGGTATTATTGCACCAATTATTCCCCCTTCTATTCCATTTATTATCTTTGGTGTCGCCAGTGGTGTTTCTATTACAAAACTTTTCTTAGCAGGAATTGCGCCAGGCATCTTAATGGGAATTTGTTTAGCTGTTTTATGGTGGTGGCAAGCAAAACGCCTTAACTTAATGACTTTTTCTAAAGCAAGCAAAGAAGAACTGTGTATTTCCTTTAAAAACAGTATTTGGGCATTAATGTTACCAGTGATCATTATTGGTGGCTTCCGCTCTGGTATTTTTACCCCAACAGAAGCAGGTGCCGTCGCTGCATTTTATGCCTTAATTGTCTCACTATTTGTGTATAAAGAACTGAAAATCAAACAACTTTACCAAGTTGTTCTCGCAGCAGCAAAAACAACTGCGGTCGTTATGTTTCTCGTTGCTGCCGCGCAAGTTACAGGCTGGTTAATTACAATTGCTGAATTACCACATATGATGACAGAATTATTAGAGCCATTAATTGACACACCAACTTTACTACTCATCGTCATCATGCTCTCTGTTTTTGTGATTGGTATGGTGATGGATCTCACACCTACTGTATTAATTCTGACACCAGTATTAATGCCATTAGTTGAAGAAGCAGGGATTGATCCTGTCTATTTCGGTGTACTCTTTATTCTAAATACTTCGATTGGTTTAATTACGCCACCAGTAGGTAATGTCCTTAATGTCATTACAGGCGTTTCTAAGTTGCCATTTGATCAAGCAGCAAAAGGCATACTCCCTTATTTGCTGATGATGATTGTATTACTCTTTGCCTTTATTTTCTTCCCAGCTTTAATTTTAACGCCACTTAACTGGTTACAACCTTAACTCTTTATAGGAGAACATTATGAAACTATTCAATCTTAAAACACTTGCAGTGTTAATGGCTAGTATAGCTGTATTCGCGGGTAGTGCAAGTGCAGCAACGACATTACGTTTCGGTTATGAAGCCCCTCGTAGTGATACGCAACATGAAGCTGCGAAGAAATTTAATGATCTTCTAAAAGAAAAAACCAAAGGAGAAATTAAACTCACCCTTTTCCCAGATAGTACGTTAGGTAACGCACAAACTATGATCAGCGCTGTGCGTGGTGGTACAATCGATTTAGAAATGTCAGGCTCACCAAACTTTTCTGGGCTGGTACCAAAATTAAATGTGATTGATATTCCGTTTATTTTCCAAAACCGCGAGCATGCTTATGCCGTATTAGATGGTGAAATTGGTCAAGGTTTATTAAAAGAATTAGAAGCCCAAGGATTAAAAGGTCTCGCTTTCTGGGAAGTGGGTTTCCGTTCTTTTACTAACTCAAAACATCCAGTAAAAACGCCTGATGATATTAAAGGATTAAAAGTGCGTACTAACCAAAATCCGATGTATATCCAAGCGTTTTCAATCTTAGGAGCTAACCCAGTTCCAATGCCATTATCTGAGCTTTATACCGCACTTGAAACACGTGCAGTAGATGCACAAGAACACCCTGTTGGTATCGTTTGGTCAGCTAAACTATACGAAGTACAGAAATACTTAAGCTTAACTAACCATGGTTATACTCCATTGATTGTTGTCATGAACAAAGCTAAGTTTGATGCTCTATCTCCAGCACTACAAACGGCATTAGTCGAAGCTGCACAAGAAGCGGGGGTTTATCAACGCCAGCTTAACCTTGAAAATGAAAAAGGCATTATTGAAAAAATGCAAAAAGCAGGTATTGAAGTCATTGATAGTGTCGATACTAAACCATTTAAGGCAGCAATTGAAAGCGAAGTACGCAAAGCATTCATTGAGAAAAATGGTGATGATTTAGTCAAGCAAATTGATGCCTTAGCGAAATAAGCCTATTCAGCGGTCGAAGACAAATATTTTTGTCAAATCGACCGCACTTTTACTTATTCCTCATTCAATAGGAGGAGCCTATGGTGACCAGTGAACAGTCTCCAATCCTTCAGCTACAACATATCGTCAAACGATTTGGTAGCCACACAGCAGTAAATGATGTCAGTCTTAATATTCATCGAGGCGAAATTGTCGCATTACTTGGTGAGAACGGCGCAGGTAAATCGACTTTAATTAAAATCCTTGCAGGTATTTATCCTCGTGATGAAGGCGAAATTTATTTTCATCAACAAGAAATTCAATCGGCACAATCACTTACAAATACAAACAAGCAACCTATTGCTTTTATTCATCAAGATTTAGGCCTGATTGAATGGATGACGATTGCTGAAAATATGGCATTTGTAATGGGATTTCCACGCCGTTTTGGTTTGATTGATTGGAAAAAAATCAATCAACAAGCACAAGATGCACTGGATTTTGTCGGCATCCACCTCTCTGCACAAACCCGCGTTTTTGACTTAAGTCGTACAGAAAAAGCGTTATTAGCTATTGCTCGTGCAATTGCTGTCAATGCTGAAATTTTAGTCCTAGATGAGCCGACAGCTTCCCTACCAGCAAGCGACGTTGAACACTTATTCGTGGTGCTTAATCGCCTACGTGCACAGGGAGTTGGTATGATTTATGTTACTCATCGTTTAGATGAAGTAATTACGCTTTCTGATCGCATTTTAGTTATGCGCGATGGCTATCCTGTAGCAGAAGGTCCGACTAAAGATTATGACGTAAAAGCCTTAGTAAAAGCCATTGTAGGTGAAGAAACAAGAGGAAAGCAACGCGAACCATTACCAAAAAACACACCTGAAGTATTACAACTTAACGACGTTGTCGTTGGTGACACTGGTCCTGTTTCTTTTAGTTTACATCAAGGAGAAATGATTGCATTAGCGGGATTACGTGGTGCAGGACAAGAGGAAATTGGACGTTTATTATTCGGATTACGCGAGTTAGAAAGTGGGCATATCAGTTTAAACGGTAGTATATATCATGCGGATTCGCCACGTGATGCGATTCATAAAGGTATTGCGCTTGTTGCTGGCGACCGTATCCGAGAAAGTTTAGTCATGTCCATGACAACCACAGAAAATCTGTTTATTAATCCTGTGCTAAGCGGTCATTCACCGTTAAAAAACTATGCACGTAAAGAAGAATGGGCGGAAAGTTGGTACAAATTCCAGCTCTTTGATATTCGACCGAAAAACTTATTTATTGATGTGAGTGCTCTCTCAGGAGGGAACCAGCAAAAAATTGTACTTGCTCGTTGGATGCATCTTAATACACCTGTGTTGATTTTAGAAGATCCAACTGCGGGGGTAGACGTTGGTGCGCGAGCAGAAATCTACGACTTATTAAATCAAGCATTGAAAAAAGGGGTCGCCATTATTGTGATCTCAAACGATTTTGAAGAAATTGCACATCTTTGTAATCGCGCACTGGTGTTTAACCGTGGTGATATTGCTGGTGAGTTATTCAATGAACAAGTCACATTTGCTAATTTGCTGGCACTCGCTTCGGACTCATCTGCTAGCATAAATTAATTTTCGTGTTTTTAGACCGCACTTAAACAAAGAGGAGAGCATCATGGCTCAAACAAATATCAAATCAACTGCTTTAGAACAGCCTGTATCTATTGCGCGTGATGGCTTTGCGGCGTGGTTTTCCCAAATGCTCACTCGATATGGTTTACTTTGGCTTTGTTTCTTACTCGTCATTCTTTTCTCTGTGACGACAGATTCTTTCGCCTCCATGCTAACTTTAAATGCGATTTTAGAAAGTAAATCAAAAATCGCGCTACTGGCACTGGCTGCGACGACAACCATGATCGTAGGCAAAATCGACTTAAATGTGGGATTTGGTATTGTCCTTTGGCATATTTTAGCCATTACACTACAGGTCCAATTTGGTTTTTCATGGCAAATGGCGACTATCACGGTGCTAATCGTGGCGGCAATTTATGGCTTGCTCAATGGGATTTTAGTTGCTCTTGCTGACATTGATAGCTTCGTCGCTACATTAGGCTCTGGTACGGTACTCTATGCAGTTGCATTATGGCATTCAGGTGGTCGCCAAATTGTTGGTGATTTACCTGATGGTTTTATTGCGATTAACAGTACTGAAATCTTTGGCATTCCTATCTCTGCTTTTTATGTATTAATCATTGCCATTGTTATGTGGTTGGTGACTGAACACACTCCAACAGGACGTTGTATGTATGCTGTAGGGGGAAATCCTGCCGCTGCCCATTTAAATGGTATTTCAATTAAGAAATACACGATTGTGCCATTTATCGTGTCTAGTTTAATCACAGGTTTCACAGGCGTCCTAATCGCAGCACAACAAGGTGTTGGACAAGCAAGTGTGGGCATGGATTATCTCTTACCTGCGTTAGTAGGTGCCTTTTTAGGTAGTACAACCATTAAACCAGGGCGAATTAATGTTTGGGGTACCGTTGTAGGTATCGCGATTCTCGCTATTGGTATTTCTGGTATTCAACAATTCGGTGGCGCTTTCTGGGTTGAACCATTATTTAATGGCGCAACGTTATTATTATCTATCACTATCGCAGGTTATGCGCAACGCAAACGTTTATTAAATCAAAAAGCAGTACACAAGAAAGCAGCAACAAAATAATTCGTTGTTGTGTTAATTATCCATTGTAAGGAGAAACCTTATGAAACAGTCTTTTCATCGTAGTTTAAGCGTAGCAGCAGCTGTAGTCGCTCTCTCTTTTGCCAGCAATGCTATTGCAAATGACCCATTTGTTGCTGAAGCTAAACAACAAGTTGCTGCGGCAACTGCTCAACAAACGACTTGGGATGGACCAACAACTGGTCCAAAATTACAACAAGGAAAAAACATTATTTTCATTGCTTCTGATATGAAAAATGGTGGTGTATTAGGTGTCATTGATGGTATGAAAGAAGCAACTAACGTAGCAGGTTGGAAACTGGATGTACTTGATGGTGCAGGATCAGTGAATAATCAACTTTCTGCTTTAAACCAAGCAATTGCCCGTAAACCTGATGCCATTGTCATTGGTGGTTGGAATCCAAATGTGGCAAAAATCCCACTCAGCAAGGCAAATAAAAATGGCATTACACTGGTAGCATGGCACGCCACACCAGAGCCAGGTCCAATCGATAAATATAATATTTTTTATAATGTTACTTCTGATTCTGACCAAATTGCTAAACTTTCTGCCCAACTTGCCGTTGCAAACTCAGACGGAAAAGCAAAAGTAGTCATTCTCACCGACTCACTATACGAAATTGCGTTACGTAAAGCGAATGTGATGAAAGAAGTTATTGAGCAATGTAAAGAATGTCAGGTGTTAGAGTTTATTGATACTCCACTTGCAGATACCTCAAGTCGTATGCCGAGCTTAACTTTTAGCTTGTTACAAAAATATGGCGATAACTTGCAATATACACTTGCTATTAACGATCTCTATTTTGACTTTATGGCGCCATCCCTACGTTCTGCAAACAAAGGGGAAATGCCATACAACATTTCCGCCGGTGATGGCTCAGTTACTGCCTATCAACGTATTCGCACTAACAACCATCAATTTGCCACTGTACCAGAGCCGTTGAATTTACATGGTTGGCAATTAGTTGATGAGCTCAATCGTGCCTTTGCTAAAGAAAAACCTTCGGGCTATATCACACCAGCTCACTTAGTAATCAAGGACAATGTGGCATTTGATGGAGGGGATAAGAACCTTTACGACCCACAAAATGGTTACAAAGAAGCCTATAAAGCGATTTGGGATGTGAAGTAATCAATCATGGCGGTCGTGAGAATCTGTAAAAAAACGACCGCACTTTCCTAATGAGGAGAGCATATGTTATCAGCCAAAATTGAAGTGTATGACCCACGTTTTTACCAATTAGTTGGTGCTGACGCTAAATTAGAAGAATTGTTTGATAAGGCAATTTGGGCAGAAGGTCCTGTCTGGTTAGAAAAACAACAAGCTGTCATATTTAGTGATGTCAAAGGCAATACAATGTATCGTTGGACAGCAAAACAAGGGACCCAAATATTCCGCCAACCATCACAATTTGCCAATGGTAATGCAGTAGATGCTGTAGGCAATCTGATTACCTGTGAACACGGCCGTCGAGCTATTAGCTTAACGGATCATGTGGGTAATATTCGTATATTAGTCGATAAACTAGAAGGTAAACGACTCAATTCACCTAACGATGTGGTTGTGAAATCTGATGGAACGATCTGGTTCACAGATCCACCTTATGGTATTTTAAGTGATGCAGAGGGCAAAAAATCGCCTAGCGAAATTATTGGCTGTTATGTGTATTGTTATGATCCCAAAACTGACGACATTCATATCGCGACCTTCAATGTCATGCGACCAAATGGCTTAGCTTTCTGTGCAAATGAAACCAAACTAGTGGTAGCAGATATGTCGGCAGTCGAGTTTGCAAAAACGGGCTTACACCATCTTGTAGTATTTGATGTTGTCGATAACCAGTTACACAACCGCACCTCCATCGCCGCTATTTCGCCAGGTATTCCTGATGGCTTCTGTATTGATCAAAATAATGTGATTTATTGTAGCTGTGAAACAGGATTACTGATTTTATTACTTGATGGAACGCTTTTAGGACGAGTTTTACTGGATAAAACCACTTCTAACTGCACCTTTGGTGCAGATCAAAAAACCCTGTTTATTACAGCAACCAATAGTCTGTATCGTTTAACTTTTAACTGAGGATAGACTATGAATTATTACTTAGGCATAGACTGTGGTGGGACCTTTATCAAAGCAGCACTCTTTAATACGGCTGGGGAAATGTTGAGTTGTGTGCGTGAAAATGTCAATGTGATTAGCGAACAGGCAGGTTATGCCGAACGTGATATGCATGAATTATGGCAAGTTTGCGCAAACGTGATTCGCCAAACCATCGAGAATAGTCAGATTTCACCTAGCCATATCAAAGGAGTAGGTATTTCTGCACAAGGTAAAGGTGCATTTTTACTTGATCAGCAAAACAAACCGCTTGGTCATGCCATTTTATCTTCCGATCAACGTGCACTAGACATCGTTAAACAATGGCAACAAGAGGGTATCCCAGAAAAACTTTATCCAATCACGCGACAAACTTTATGGACAGGTCACCCTGTTTCGATTTTACGCTGGGTCAAAGATAATCAACCAGAACGTTATCAACAAATTGGCTCAGTGTTAATGTCACATGACTATTTACGCTACTGCTTAACAGGAAAACTCTTTTGTGAAGAAACAAATATTTCCGAATCTAATTTATACAACATGGTCACAGGGCAATATGACCCTGTACTGGCTGACTTATTAGGCTTATCGGGCATCATCGATAAATTACCACCTATCATTGCAGCTAATCAAATTGCGGGCTATATCACACCAGAAGCTGCCGCCTTAACAGGATTATGTGTTGGTACCGCTGTGGTTGGTGGCTTATTTGATGTTGTGTCAACTGCCCTTTGTGCGGATCTAGATGATGAAACCAAACTGAATGCTGTATTGGGCACTTGGTCTGTAGTCAGCGGAATCACTGATCATATCGACGATAGCCAAACCCTGCCTTTTGTATATGGGCGCTATGCACAATCCGAAAAATTGATTATTCATGAGGCCAGCCCAACTTCGGCAGGGAATTTAGAATGGTTTGTGAAACAGTGGCACCTTGATTATCAACAAATTAATCAACTTGTTAGCGAGCTCGAGCCAGCTGCCAGCTCAGTTTTATTTGTCCCATTTTTGTATGGTTCAAACGCTGGATTAGGGATGCAAGCGGGTTTCTATGGTCTGCAAGCACATCATACACAAGCTCATTTATTGCAAGCAATTTATGAGGGCGTGTTGTTTAGTTTAATGCATCATCTCAATCGTATGTTACAACGCTTTCCAGCAGCGACATTACTACGTGTCACAGGTGGTCCAACAAAATCTAAAATCTGGCTACAAATGCTTGCTGACTTCACAGGAATGAAACTCGACGTACCGCAAATTGAAGAAACAGGCTGTCTTGGTGCTGCATTAATGGCAATGCAAGGCACAGGCGAGTCAACCACTGATGTTTTCCAAGCACAAACAATGTTCAGTGTTGAACCTAATCCTATTTATTTCACAGCTTATCAACAGAAATATCAACGTTATCAACAACTAACTGAAGCGTTAAAAGCAATGATTTAATGATTATTTTATGAGGAAAAAATGACAAAACCACTTATCCAACTCGCACTCGATGCAACAGATTTAGACAGCGCACTTGTCACTGCCAAGCAAGCGGCTGATTCAGTTGATATTATTGAAGTTGGCACGATCCTTGCTTTTGCAGAAGGTATGCGAGCAGTACGTACGTTACGTGCGCTCCACCCAGAACATATTTTAGTTTGTGACATGAAAACAACAGATGCTGGCGCTATTCTAGCTGAAATGGCATTCAATGCAGGTGCCGACTGGCTAACAGTTTCTGCTGCTGCTCATATTGCAACAATTGAGAGCTGTAAAAAAATAGCAGATCGTTTCCAAAAAGAAATTCAAATTGAAATCTATGGCAATTGGACATTTAACGATGCACAAGCTTGGGTCAATTTAGGCATTACTCAAGCCATTTATCACCGTGCACGCGATGCTGAAGCCGCAGGTAAAGGTTGGACAGAAGATGACTTAGTAACGATGAAAAAGTTATCAGGAATGGGCTTAGCTCTGTCAATCACGGGCGGTATTGTGCCTGAAGATATCCATTTATTTAAAGATATTAATGCGAAGGCGTTTATTGCAGGACGTGCTTTTACAGGTGAAAAAGGCAAACTTACTGCAGAACAAGTGCGGTCAGAAATCGATAAATATTGGTCCTAATATTACGCAGATAAACAGGGAGTATATTGTGAGAACACATAAAATCGGTATTTATGAGAAAGCATTGCCTAAGCACCTCAGCTGGCAAGATCGCTTATCTATTGCAAAAGCATGTGGTTTCGATTTTGTCGAAATCTCAATTGATGAAACAGATGAACGCTTAGCACGTTTAGATTGGAGTAAAGCCGAACGCATTGAATTAGTCACTGCGATTATTTCAACAGGGATTACAATTCCATCCATGTGCTTATCAGGTCATCGTCGTTTTCCATTTGGCAGTCGAGATGAAATCACTCGGAAAAAAGCCTATGAAATTATGGAAAAAGCCATTCAACTTGCTGTTGATCTTGGCATTCGGACTATTCAATTGGCTGGTTATGATGTGTACTATGAAGAACAAGATGAAGGTACAATCCAACGTTTCCAACAGGGATTAGAATGGGCGGTTGCTCTTGCTGCGAGCCATCAAGTTACTATTGCTGTTGAAATTATGGATACACAATTTATCAGCTCAATTAGTCGTTGGAAAAAATGGGACGATATGATTCGTTCACCATGGTTCACGGTTTATCCAGATTTAGGTAATCTTTCTGCTTGGAATGACAATGTGAGCGAAGAACTCAAATTAGGTATCGACAAAATCTCGGCGATCCACTTAAAAGATACGTATAAAGTAACAGCCACTTGTAAAGGGCAATTCCGAGATGTGCCATTTGGTGAGGGTTGTGTAGATTTTGTACAATGTTTCCGTACTCTGGCAGAATTAAATTATCGCGGTGCATTTCTGATCGAAATGTGGACAGAGAAAGCGGAAGAACCAATTACTGAAATTATTAATGCGCGCCGTTGGATTGAACAAAAAATGAAAGAAGGTGGTTTTCCATGTTAGAACAATTAAAGCAAAAAGTATTTGAAGCAAATTTAGCGCTCCCAAAACACCATTTAGTGACATTTACTTGGGGGAATGTCAGTGGTATCGATCGTGAAAAAAATCTAGTCGTGATTAAACCGTCTGGTGTGGAATATGAGGTAATGACACCTGAAGATATGGTCGTGGTCGATTTATTCACAGGTCAGGTAGTAGAGGGAACTAAAAAACCGTCCTCTGATACAGCAACTCATTTAGAACTTTACCGTGAATTTCCAACACTTGGCGGTATCGTTCATACCCACTCACGCCATGCTACGATTTGGGCACAAGCTGGCGAAGATTTAATTGCAGCGGGTACAACCCACGCAGATTATTTCTATGGTTCTATCCCTTGTACACGCAAAATGACAGCTGAGGAAATTCAAGGTGACTATGAACTTGAAACAGGTAAAGTAATCGTCGAAACATTCCGTGTACGTGGCATTAATCCTAAAGACGTACCAGCCGTATTAGTCCATTCACATGGTCCTTTTGCATGGGGAAATGACCCAGACAATGCCGTACACAATGCCGTTGTTTTAGAGGAGATTGGCTATATGAACTTATTTAGCCGCCAACTTCGTCCTAATTTATCTTCAATGCAACAAGAGTTGCTTGACAAGCATTATTTACGTAAACATGGTAAGAATGCTTATTACGGACAATAAATAGCATACAAGTGCTAAAGCAAATTGCTTTAGCACTAAATCTGATGTATCAGTCAAGAATAGAGTCTAATACAGACGCAATACCTGCTTCATCATGACTTAAAGTGACTAAGTGTGCTTGCTGTTTAACTTCAGCCTCTGCATTCCCCATTGCAACACCTAACCCGACTGAGTTAAGCATAGAAATATCGTTATGATTATCTCCAAAAGCAACAACAAATTGAGGATCAATTTGCCATGAGCGCAACAGCTCCAGTAATCTTGCACCTTTCGTATTACCACCATTTGCGATATCAACACGATCAATCCACGACCATTCACAGCTAAATCCTGCTGGCGATAAATGATCAACAGCCATTTGCATTAATGCACGATCAGGATGACTAATGACAAATTTCCAAATTGTTTCCTGTTCATTTAATAAGCTATTAAAGTCAGAAACTTGACGTAGTTTTGGGCGTACATGAGGAGGACAACTTTGCACCCACTCAGAAAACTTACGCATATGTGCATTCATTACGGAGTAATTCATCGCATCACGCGAATACATTAATAAATGCAGATGATGCTTATCTGCTAGTTGAATGACTTGTCGTGCTTGCTCTAAAGAGAGTGGATTTGCTGTAAGTACTGCATCAGTTTGCGGTTGATAAACATAGGTACCGTTACAACAAATCATAGGGGTGGTTAAATTTAACTCATGATAATAAGGATAGGCGGCAGTGTGATGTCGTCCTGTGACTAAAATGACCTTTAAACCTTTATCAATACAACGTTGAATTGCGATTTTACTCGACGTTAGAATTTGTCCTTGGCTATTGAGTAACGTGCCATCAAGATCAAAAGCAATGACTTGGTATTTCATCTTTTTTCCTGTGTTGAACATTATTTACTCATCACAGTATAGAGCCTTTCAATTCAAAAAGGAACGCCCACTCCCTCCTCGCATACACAAAACAAATTCATTATCCTTTATAGGCAAAATAGAGTAAAATACGGTCCAAATTTAAGTCTTAATTCACTTAGGAGTAAATCATTATGGCAACACGTAAAGAACTGGCAAATGCAATCCGTTTTCTGAGCATGGATGCGGTCCAAAAAGCAAAATCAGGTCACCCAGGTGCCCCGATGGGGATGGCAGATATTGCAGAAGTATTATGGCGTGATTTTTTAAAACATAATCCAACTAACCCAAGCTGGGTTGACCGTGACCGTTTCATTCTGTCCAATGGGCATGGCTCTATGTTGATTTATAGTCTTTTGCATTTAACAGGCTATGACTTGTCTATCGATGACCTAAAACAATTCCGTCAATTACATTCTAAAACACCAGGTCACCCAGAATACGGCTATGCCCCTGGCGTTGAAACTACGACAGGGCCGTTAGGACAAGGTATCACTAATGCCGTAGGTTTTGCTCTGGCTGAAAAAACCCTTGCTCACCAATTTAACCGTCCAGGTCATGAGATTGTTGACCATTATACTTATGTCTTCTTGGGTGATGGTTGCTTAATGGAAGGGATTTCCCATGAGGCGTGCTCTCTAGCGGGTACATTGGGCTTAGGTAAATTAATTGCCTTTTATGATGATAATAATATCTCCATTGATGGTCATGTTGATGGCTGGTTCACAGATGATACACAAAAACGTTTTGAAGCCTATGGTTGGCATGTGATTCCTGCAATTGATGGGCATAATTCAGCACAAATCATTGATGCAGTAAAACAAGCACAAGCAGAAAAAGACAAACCGACTTTAATTATTTGTAAAACGATTATTGGTTTTGGCTCACCAAATAAAGCGAACTCACATGACAGTCATGGTGCACCATTAGGTGATGAAGAAATTGCTTTAACTCGTCAGGCATTAAATTGGTCACATGCACCGTTTGATATTCCCGCTGATATTTATGCGCAGTGGGATGCTAAAGACAAAGGGAATGTTGCACAGAAAGCTTGGGAAGAAAAATTTGCGGCTTATGAAAAAGCTTATCCTGAATTAGCGGCTGAGTTTACACGTCGTGTTAATGCTGAATTGCCTGCAAATTGGGCCGCAGAATCACAAGCATTTATTGAACAACTCCAAGCTAATCCAGCCAATATTGCTAGCCGTAAAGCCTCACAAAATGCTATTGAAGCTTATGCAAAATTATTACCTGAGTTTTTAGGTGGCTCAGCGGACTTAGCCAGCTCTAACTTAACCTTATGGTCTGGCTCAAAACCAATTCGTGCAGTTGAAAATGCAGATGGTAACTATGTTAACTATGGTGTACGTGAATTTGGTATGTCGGCCATTATGAACGGCATTGCTTTACATGGTGGTTTTATTCCTTATGGCGCGACTTTCTTAATGTTTATGGAGTATGCACACAATGCGGTGCGTATGGCGGCATTAATGAAACAACGTTCATTATTTGTGTATACGCATGATTCAATTGGTTTAGGTGAAGATGGTCCAACCCATCAACCAGTTGAACAAACCACTACATTACGTTTAATTCCAAATCTTGAGACATGGCGTCCTTGTGACCAAGTGGAATCTGCGGTGGCATGGAAAGCGGCGGTTGAACGTAAAGAGGGACCGAGTGCACTTATCTTTACTCGTCAAAATCTTGCTCAAATGACACGTAATGCAGAGCAATTAGCCAATGTTGCCCGTGGTGGTTATGTGTTACGTCACTGCTGTGAAAAACAAAGCTGTCCTGATTTAATTCTTATTGCGACAGGTTCGGAAGTAGAGCTTGCGATGAAGGCGGCTGAGGTATTAGATGCGGAAGGGGTGAAAGTCCGTGTGGTCTCGATGCCAAGTACTAATGTGTTTGATAAACAAGATGCGGCGTATCGTGAGAGCGTATTACCAAGTAATGTGACGAAACGTGTAGCGATTGAAGCGGGGATTTCGGACTTCTGGTATAAATATGTAGGCTTTGAAGGTCGTGTTGTGGGGATGAATAGTTTTGGTGAATCAGCCCCTGCTGACCAATTGTTTAAGCTCTTTGGTTTTACTGTTGAAAATGTTGTCGCTAAAGCAAAAGAGATTTTGTAATCAGTTCGATATTAACACTACACTATATTGGGCAACCTTGATTGGTTGCCCTTATTTATTCATTTTGATCGCTATCCTTGTCTTATCCAGTTCATATTCATCTAACAGAATGAAGCCTGAACCTCACTAAAATTTACACAAAACCGACCGCACATTTATATATTGCATCGGCATCAATTTTAATATAAAGCAAAAAGTTAGATAATCTATGATTAAAAAGGCAAAACACATTAACTTTTGTTGCTTTTTAAACAAAAATACTTGCTTTTATCTAAGCTATCTTGTAATTAATTAACTTTATTCAAACACAATATCATTCACTTTTAATATAAGGAAAATTTTATGCAAAACGTTGGTTTTATCGGTTGGCGTGGGATGGTGGGATCCGTATTAATGGATCGTATGCAACAAGAAAATGATTTCGCGAATATCAATCCTGTCTTTTTTACGACCTCTCAAGCAGGTCAAAAAGCCCCTGTTTTTGCAGGTAAAGAGGCGGGTGAGTTAAAAAACGCATTTGATATCAATGAACTACAAAAATTGGATATTATCGTTACTTGCCAAGGCGGTGACTATACTAACGAAGTTTATCCAAAACTACGTGCTACTGGCTGGAACGGTTATTGGATTGATGCAGCCTCTGCATTACGTATGGAAAAAGAGGCGATTATCGTCCTTGACCCAGTGAACCAAAACGTGATTAGCGAAGGTTTAAAAAACGGGATTAAAACGTACGTTGGCGGTAACTGTACAGTAAGTTTAATGTTGATGGCATTAGGTGGCTTATTTGAACGAGATTTAGTGGAATGGGTTTCCGTTGCGACCTACCAAGCGGCTAGTGGCGCAGGTGCTAAAAATATGCGCGAATTGCTCGTCCAAATGGGACAACTAGAAGACAGTGTTAAAGCCGATCTCGATAACCCAGCCTCTTCCATTCTAGATATCGAACGTCAAGTGACCGCAAAAATGCGTGGTGATTTACCTATTGATAATTTCGGTGCACCATTAGCAGGCAGCTTAATTCCTTGGATCGATAAATTATGGGAAGATGGACAGACTAAAGAGGAATGGAAAGGCTATGCCGAAACCAACAAAATTCTTGGCTTAGATCACAATCCTATTCCTGTAGATGGTTTATGTGTGCGTATTGGGGCACTACGCTGCCATAGCCAAGCCTTTACTATCAAAATGAAAAAAGACTTGCCACTTGACGAAATTGAGCAAATTTTAGCAAGCCACAATGAATGGGTGAAAGTCATCCCGAATGATAAAGAAACGACTTTATGTGAGCTGACACCAACAAAAGTCACAGGTACGCTTTCTGTGCCAGTCGGTCGTTTACGTAAACTTAAAATGGGTCCTGAGTATTTAGCTGCCTTCACTGTAGGAGATCAATTATTATGGGGAGCAGCAGAACCACTTCGCCGTATTTTAAAACAATTAGTCGCTTAATTGTTCAACTTTAGCGACTCAACAACGTGTGGTCAGTTTACAAACTTGTTTGAAATTGACCGCACTTCTGCCCTCAACATCACTCATCGCATTACAGAAACACAATTATTTTCAATCAGTACAATGATGAAATATGCTATGATTAATCCGTTTTTAGTTTTGATTTAGAGTAGATTATGATTCAGCGCGAACCCCACTTCACTCATTTTGCTTTAGCAGAACTGCATCCTTTTGCCGCACAATTTCCATTGCAAGATGTAAAGGGAAAGAAGGGAATACGTATTACTTACCGCCATTTTGTCCAAGATCAGCCTACTGAACGTAGATTAGTGATTTTAGTCAATGGGCGTGCGGAGAACTTATTGAAATGGACAGAACTTGCTTATGATTTTTACCAACAAGGTTATGATGTCTTAGTATTTGATCATCGTGGACAAGGCTACTCACAGCGTCTATTAAAAGATCATGACAAAGGCTATATCGATGAGTTTCGTTTTTATGCGGATGATATAGCGTTGTTACTAGAAAAAATCACTTCACTGTATCATTATCAAAGCCAACATATTTTAGCTCACTCTCTAGGTGCATTAATCAGCACTTACTACCTTGCTAACTACGATCATCAAGTAAAAAGTGCGGTCTTTTCTGCGCCATTTTATGGTATTCCACTACAACATTCATTGCGCGATGAATTGATTATTAATTTAATGATGTTATTTGGACAAGGCTCACGCTATGTATTTGGTAAGGGCAAGTACAAACCTGCTGATTTGGATAAAAACGATCTGAGTTGCTGTCGTACTAGAATGAAATGGATGAATCGTATTAATCGTCGTCATCCACATATTCATTTAGGCGGACCGACTTTTCGTTGGGTACATTTATGCTTTAATGCAATTAAAAAATTACCAACTATCTTGCCTCGGATTGAAATTCCTGTGCTGATTTTACAATCAGAAAGAGAAAAAATTGTAGATAACCAAAATCTGCAAAAATTGACTGACCTGTTGCCTCAAGGGCAACTTGTTCAGATCGAACATAGTAAGCATGAGATTTTATTTGAGCGCGATCCGATTCGAGATTTAGCATTAGCAAAAATTCAGCAGTTTTTTACTGAAAATAACGCCAAATAAACACGCCTAATGTAGTAAAAAGTAGACAACCAATGATATGCAATGATGCAATAGTGATGCCCTCTAGCCACTTATGTTGAATCAGATTTTCAATTATTTCTGCGCTAAATGCCGAAAATGTCGTTAAACTGCCTAAAAAACCTGTCACAAAAAACAAACGCCATTCCGCTGCAAAAGGGGAAGAATGCCAAAATATGGCTAGTACTATCCCCATAATTAAACAACCAATATAATTCGCAACTAATGTGCCAAAAGACAAAAAAGTAAAAAATGGATTGAGCAATAACGTCAATCCATAACGAGACATTGCGCCAAGAGAGGCACCACAGCTAATTAAGAGTAAATTCGCTAGCAAACTCATATTATGAACAATAAATGAAATTTAATTATGTAATATTAAATAGTGTGCGAATATAATTTGCTACCGATTCTTGTGCATTTAAACCAATCACTTCTAAATCTGGACAGGCAGCTTTTAAACGCGGATCCGCATTCCCCATCACACACCCTTTTCCTACTTGGGTTAACATTTGTACGTCATTCATACCATCACCAAAAGCAATACATTGTTGCATCCCATAATCACGATTGGCTAATACCTGCTCTAATGCACTGGCTTTTGATACATTTTGGTTCATCACTTCTAAACAAACAGGAGTTGAATAAGTAATGCTAGTACTATCCCCATATGCGGTCTTGAGATGGGTTTCGATCTGGACTAAATCCTGAGGTTCACGCCCAATAAAAAACACTTTTTCTGTGGCTCGTCCATGATGTTGAGCAAAATCCACTACTTCATACATAAAACCAGAATCCTGATGGTATTTACGTAGCTGAGGCACGTCGATGTTAATAAACCAATCATCCCCTTGATATGAGTTGACACATACACGTGTACGATCAAAAGATAAGTTCATAATCTCAAATGCAGTCAATTCAGGAATGTAATTACGGACTAACAAATTACCTTGTAAATCCTGTGCTCTTGCGCCATTTGAGGTAATCATCACCGCATTTTCAATGTTGATTTTTTTTAAGATTGGGAGCAAATCTGTATGATTACGACCTGTTGCTAACATAATATCCACGCCTTTAGCAGCCAGTTTTTGTAATGTCTCAATAGTGAAATCACCAACCACATGATTGGTATTAAGCAACGTACCATCTAAATCAGATACAATGGCACGAAAAGGCAATTTTTGCATAGTCTATCTCTATCTTCTTATCGAAAAATTCTCGCTATGATAGCACAGCCAAGGGAGTGTCGCTAAGAAATGAATAAATTAGACAAGAGCACAATAAACGAAAACGTTTTCATATTTTTTATAATTTTGTTAAAAAAATTGTTTGCGTGAAAAAAAAAATATGATATGAATATAAAACACACAACAACATACTACTATTTGGACATAAAATGATGGCATTACGCCCTGTGATCAACATTATTATTAACCTCGTGGTGATTATTATCACTGCGGGGCGAGTGTGTTAATGTTTGATTAGCAAGAAACCAAATAGATCAAATATAACCCTCGTCTGATAAGCAGCGAGGGTTTTTTATATATAAAATGAGTAAGGGTGATTTATATGAATGGGGCAAGATTAGTCACAGAAAGTTTGAAAGCGCATGGTGTCACAACTGTATTTGGTTATCCTGGTGGCGCAATTATGCCTGTTTACGATGCTCTTTATGATGCAGGGCTTGAACATTTACTCTGCCGTAATGAACAAGGCGCTGCAATGGCTGCCATTGGTTATGCCAGAGCAAGTGGTCAAGTGGGAGTTTGTATCGCGACTTCAGGACCTGGTGCGGCTAATTTAATCACTGGGCTAGGGGATGCACTGATGGATTCAATTCCCGTTGTTGCTATTACAGGTCAAGTCGCGTCTCCATTAATTGGTACCGACGCATTTCAAGAGGCAGATGTATTAGGCTTATCCCTCGCTTGCACGAAGCATAGTTTTTTAGTTCAAAATATTGAAGAACTCCCTACTATTATCGCAAAAGCCTTTCACATCGCCGCAAGCGGTAGACCTGGTCCCGTGTTAATTGATATTCCAAAAGATGTACAAGTTGCTCCAACCTCACTCAAACCCGTTGTGTTTGAGCATGAACAACCTGCTACGCTGTCTGAGGACAAATTATCTGCAGCACTCGCGTTATTACAATCGGCAAAACGTCCTGTTATGTATGTTGGTGGCGGTGTAGGCATGGCAAATGCTGTTCCTGCATTACGTCACTTTTTAGATATCACCCAAATGCCAAGTGTCTCCACATTGAAGGGACTAGGTAGCATTAATCCAGATAACCCTTACTATATGGGGATGATTGGGATGCATGGCACTAAAGCTGCTAACTATGCAGTCCAAGAATGTGATTTATTACTTGCCTTTGGTGCACGCTTTGATGATCGCGTAACGGGTAAATTAGAAACATTCGCTCCTCATGCTAAAGTTATTCATGCCGACATTGATATCGCTGAAATCGGCAAATTACGCCGCCCTGATGTTGCATTGTGTGGTGATATTGTACAAGCTTTAACCGCACTCAGTGTGCCATTAACGCTTACAGACTGGCAACAACGTGTCGCTCAACTTAAAGCACAGCATGATTTTTGTTATAGCGATAATCAAGGCGATACCTTTATCAATCCACTCTGGTTATTACATACTTTGTCCAACAAAAAACCACAAAATGCGGTGATCACCACAGATGTGGGGCAGCATCAAATGTGGTCAGCCCAACATATACAGCACTTTGCACCAACAAATTACATTACATCAGCAGGTTATGGCACGATGGGCTTTGGTTTACCAGCAGCCATTGGGGCGAAGAAAGCACGTCCAGAAGATGAAGTAATTGTTATCTCTGGAGATGGCTCTATCATGATGAATATTCAAGAATTAGGCTCAATTAAACGAGGTAAAGCACCTATTAAAATCGTGTTATTAGATAATCAACGTTTAGGTATGGTGCGTCAATGGCAAGAGCTGTTCTTTAATGCTCGTTTTAGTAGCACGATTTTAGATGATAACCCTGATTTTGTCATGTTAGCTGCTGCTTTTGGTATTCAAGGCGAACGTATTACGAAAGGGGAAGAAGTCGATGCTGCTCTAGATCGCTTATTCGCAAGCAAAGAAGCCTACTTCTTACATGTTTGTATCCCAAGTAATGAAAATGTTTGGCCATTAGTACCACCTAATGCGTGTAATATGGATATGTTAGAAAACATGTAAAGTGCGGTCGATTTTGAGGAAATTTTTTATATGCAAACTTATCAATTCACATTAGAAGCAAATCAACGTCCAGAAACACTTGAGCGTATTTTACGTGTGATCCGTCATCGCGGTTTTTATGTCGTAGCAATGCAAGTACAGACAGAAAATGACAAAGCATATTGTCATTTTACACTAAAAAGTGAGCGAGCTTTAAGTTTACTCATTAATCAATTAAGTAAAATGTACGATGTCTTCACTATTAACCATACTCAAGCATAAAACAGATAAGGATGCTGCTCATGAAAACACTCGGTATTATTGGCGGTATGTCACCTGAAAGTACGGTAACTTATTATAGTTTAATCAACCAGTTAGTTAATCAAGCAAAAGGTGGAAATCATAGTGCACCATTAGTGATGGTGAATATTGAGTTTGAAGAAATTGTGCGTTTACAAAAACAAGGCGAATGGCAAAAAGCAGGGGAAATCCTCGCGACCGCTGCACAAAAATTAACCCAAATAGGGGCCGAAGGAATATTGTTAGCAACTAACACAATGCATAAAGTTGCGTCTCATATTATTGAAGCAATTGATGTCCCTTTTCTGCATATTATTGATGCTACGGCAGAAGCGATTAAAGCCAAACAAGTTAAGCAAATTGCATTATTAGGGACACAATTTACAATGCAAGATCATTTTTATCGAGATCTTTTATTAGCACATAACATTATCCCTATTATCCCAAGCCATGCGCAGCAACAAGAAATTCATCGTATTATTTTTACTGAACTTTGTATCGGCAAAAGCAACCCCGAATCGAAACAATTTTATCTTGATGTAATTGCAGATTTAGAAAAACAAGGTGCTCAAGGGGTAATTTTAGGCTGTACCGAAATTGGTTTATTAATTAATCAGCGGGATGCAACGCTACCATTTTTTGATACAACCACATTACACGCACACAAAGCAGCTGAGTTTATTCTCACCGAATAATTGCTGTTTAAAGGAAAAATATGGCACATATCGCGCTCACAGAAAAAACCGCCATGATTGGCTTAGTTGTTGGCTGTATTATTTTTGGTCTTGGCAGTTTAATTGTAGCTTATGTGCCTATTGGTGCCTATGCTATTGCGTTTTGGCGTTTATTAGTTGCCGCGATTATTTTTTATATATTAGCAAGCTTATTTAAACAAATTGCACCAATATCAAAACAAGCCAAACATTATGCCCTTATTTCTGGTGCATTTTTAGGTTTAGATTTAGCCTTGTGGCATGAAAGCATTTATGCTGTAGGACCAGGCATTTCAACCTTATTAAATAGCCTACAAATTTTCTGGCTATCAGCAATTGGTTTCTTTTGGTTTCATGAACGGCAAAGCAAATTACAATTATTTAGCCTCTGCCTCGCAGTCTTTGGTGTTGCATTAATTGGTAGCCCAGAGTTTAAACAAAATCAAAATGCGTTGTGGGGATTTATTTCGGGTATCGTATCAGGCTTGATGTTGGCATTATCGATGGTCTATATTCGCAAAACACAGCAAGCCGCAGTTACCCCTATTTTCCCGTTAATGTTTCGTGTTAGTGTGGGGGGAATGTTGATTTTGCTCTTACCTGCTTTATGGCTTAACAGCACTCAACTTTATCCAACAACATGGGAACAAGTAGGATTAGTACTGGTTTATGGCGCTATCATGCAATGTTTAGCTTGGGGTATGATCGCCTATTCAATTCCACTTTTATCACTTAGTGTGACGGGATTACTTTTACTATCGGAGCCCGTAGCTGCATTAATAATTGATTATGTATTGCTTCATAAGGCAATCAACGGATTACAATGGTGCGGCGCATTTTTAACGATGTTAGCAATCTATTTGGGCTCATTGCGACCTAATAAAACTGAACATAAAAAAATATAAGGTACATAAATATGAACAGCCTAAAAGAATTTGACTTTAAGCTATGGTTTACATTTCTATTAATTATTCTTATCCCTTCATTACAGAATATTATCCGTTTGCATTTTATCGGAGACATGCCAAATGAATGGGGATTCAATATTGCAAGTCAAATTCAATGGCTAAATATTCTTTATGAAATACTTAAAGAAGGAATATTACTTCCCCTTTTTTTTATGCTTTATCAGGCGAAGAGGAAAGGCTATTTAACTCTTAGAAATAGCGCGCTAAGCGGCTTATATGTTGTATTTTTATTTCATTGTATTTTATCTTTATGTATCTTTTTCTTTGCTAATGAGCTACTCAGTTTTGCTAAACAAACTAAAGAACTGATAGCACAAACTTCTACATATATAAAAATTGAGTCAGTTGCAATTTTATTCTCAATATCATTAGAATACTTAATAATTTATTTAGCGGTAAGCAATAAAATAAAAGAAATATTCAAACTATTCTTATTTAAATCTATTTTATTATTTTTTTCAGACCTATTTATAATCTCACAAAATGATTACTCTTTAAAATTAGGCGTTAATGGAATAGCTATTTCCAACTTAATTATAAACATTCTACTATCAATCTATATCATTTCAAAAATTAATTTCCATGAATTAATTATAAATAAAGAATTTACTTTTAATAAAAACTGGATTAAATCATGGTTTAAATTAGGCTTTTTCTCAGGTGCTGAATCTCTTGTACGTAATGCAGTATTTTTTATTATGATTCTATCTATGATGAATGAAATTGGAGAACAGGGCAACTATTGGGTTGCAAATAGTATCATTTGGGGTATTTTATTAGCCCCTTCATTAGCTCTATCTGAAGTTGTAAAGCGAGATATTGCAGAAAGTGTTGAGAATATAAAAATTAAAACACACTCTTATATTATGTTAACCTTATTATTTTCAATATTTTGGATATTAACCCTTCCATTTTTGGATTTAATCATGCCACTTATACTTGGAAATAAAAATAATATTGTTATTGATCTAATAATACTACAAACAATATTCTATCTATGCTTCATGTTTAACAACTCTATTTTTGACGCAACAATTTATGGACTAGGTATAACTAAGTATATATTTTATCAATCTATATTTGTCAACATTGGATATTATGGAGTCATATTTATACTATATAAAACAGAAGTAATTGTTATGTCTTTATATAGTATATCAATGATATTTGGATTTGGAATGCTAATAGATTTATTTCCTACATTATATTTTTATATAAAAGCTTTAAAGCAAAATAATATTAAGTTAAACGAGATATTCTCAAAAAAATTTATTTCTTAAAACTAACACAACATTACACTTGGAGAGATTATGCCAAAATTACGTTCAGCAACAAGCACACAGGGTCGCAATATGGCGGGGGCAAGAGCTCTGTGGCGTGCAACAGGAATGACAGATAAGGATTTTGGGAAACCCATTATTGCTGTAGTCAATTCTTTTACTCAGTTTGTTCCTGGTCATGTACATTTAAAAGACATTGGACAATTAGTCGCCCGTGAAATTGAAAAAGCAGGGGGAGTTGCCAAAGAATTTAATACGATTGCCGTGGATGATGGTATTGCTATGGGACATGGTGGAATGCTCTACTCCCTACCTTCACGCGATTTAATTGCGGATTCTGTGGAATATATGGTCAACGCACATTGTGCTGATGCGATGGTATGTATTTCTAACTGTGACAAAATCACACCAGGCATGCTAATGGCGGCATTACGCTTAAATATCCCAACTGTCTTCGTCTCTGGTGGTCCAATGGAGGCAGGCAAAACTAAATTATCTGATCAAATTATTAAACTCGATTTAGTTGATGCAATGATTCAAGGCGCAAATCCAAATGTATCCGATGAAGATAGTGACAAAATCGAACGGTCTGCCTGCCCAACTTGTGGCTCCTGCTCTGGAATGTTTACTGCAAACTCTATGAACTGCTTAACTGAGGCACTCGGTTTAAGCTTACCTGGTAACGGTTCATGTCTCGCGACTCATGCTGATCGCAAGCAACTCTTTTTAGAGGCAGGTAAACAAATTGTCGAACTATGCAAACGTTATTATGAGCAAGATGACCAACGTGTTTTACCACGCAATATCGCTACAAAAGCGGCGTTCGAAAATGCCATGAGTCTTGACATTGCAATGGGAGGATCTACTAATACCATTTTACATTTATTAGCCGCTGCACAAGAGGCTGAAGTGGATTTCACTATGGCAGATATTGATCGCCTTTCTCGCAAAGTACCTTGTTTGAGTAAAGTTGCGCCTAATACACAAAAATATCATATGGAAGATGTACATCGTGCAGGCGGTATTATGGCAATTTTAGGTGAGTTAGATCGTGCAGGCTTATTGCATAATAACACACACACTGTTTTAGGATTAAGTCTTGCTGAACAATTGGCACATTATGACATCAAACTCACACAAGATGAAAATGTACACAAATTCTTCCGTGCAGGCCCTGCTGGGATTCGTACTACAGAAGCTTTTTCACAAGATTGCCGCTGGGATACAGTCGATGATGATCGTGAGAATGGTTGTATCCGTAGTAAAGAATTTGCCTACAGCCAAGACGGTGGTTTAGCTATGCTCTCTGGTAACCTCGCACAAGACGGTTGTATTGTCAAAACAGCAGGCGTTGATGAGTCAATTCTCAAATTCACTGGCAAAGCCATTGTGTTTGAAAGCCAAGAAGATGCTGTTGCAGGCATTTTAGGTGGTAAAGTCCAAGCGGGTCACGTTGTCGTAATCCGTTACGAAGGACCAAAAGGTGGACCAGGTATGCAAGAAATGCTCTATCCAACCAGCTATTTAAAATCGATGGGATTAGGTAAAGCCTGCGCGTTATTAACAGACGGGCGCTTCTCTGGCGGAACATCGGGCTTATCTATTGGACATGTCTCGCCAGAAGCGGCAGCAGGTGGCACGATAGGTCTGGTCAGCGATGGAGATACAATTGAAATTGATATCCCAAACCGTACGATCCAATTATGTGTAGCGGAAGAAGAACTCGCACAACGCCGTGTAAAACAAAATAAACTCGGCTGGCAACCTGCAAACCGCCAACGTGAAGTCTCCTTTGCCTTAAAAGTCTACGGCCATTTTGCCACATCAGCCGATAAAGGTGCGGTAAGAGATAAAAGCAAAATTTAACATTACTATCTTATAAAGAGGGAACAGAAGTATTCAAAGTGCGGTGAGTTTTTAAGAGATTTCAACTTATCTTTAAATGAGTATAACGTACCCTGTTCCCCCTTATTTTTTACCGTAGCGGTTGCGTTAACTTTTGAGAACAACTTTCAGTGTTTGAGCTTGCCAAACAAGGGCGCTTTTAAAGTTGATTCTCAAGGTTTGCAATAACAAAGAAAGAAGAAAAATCAGGGACATGTTTCTTTTGGTTACTTTTTTACACAAGCCCAAAAGTAACTCGCCCTCAGGCGACAGATTAACATAATGAAATAAACGGATATAATTTATGGTCAATAACTTAACTTCAACTCAACCTACTGGGGCCGAATATTTAAAAGCAGTTCTCAGCTCAAGAGTGTACGAAGTCGCACAAGTGACGCCTCTACAAGAAATGCCAAAACTTTCCGAACGTTTGGGTAATAAGGTATTTATCAAACGAGAAGATCGCCAACCTGTGCATAGCTTTAAATTGCGTGGTGCTTATGCCATGATTGCAGGGTTAGACGAGGAGCAAAAACATGCGGGTGTCATCGCTGCTTCGGCTGGAAATCACGCTCAAGGCGTCGCACTTTCGGCAAAACAATTGGGCTTGCGTGCGTTAATTGTCATGCCACAAAATACACCGAGTATTAAAGTCGATGCAGTGCGCGGTTTTGGTGGTGAAGTCTTGTTATATGGCGCTAACTTTGATGAGGCAAAAGCCAAAGCGATCGAACTATCTGAAACTAAAAATATGACATTTATCCCTCCGTTTGATCATCCTGCTGTCATTGCAGGGCAAGGTTCCTTAGCCATGGAATTATTGCAACAAAATACTCAAATTGATCGTATTTTTGTGCCTGTTGGCGGTGGTGGCTTAGCCGCAGGTATCGCTGTACTCATTAAACAACTTATGCCAGAAATCAAAGTCATTGGCGTTGAGTCAAAAGATTCAGCCTGTTTATATAAAGCTTTAAAAGTGGGGAGACCAATCGATCTAGACCGTGTTGGGCTATTTGCTGATGGCGTTGCGGTCAAACGGATTGGTGATGAAACTTTCCGAGTTTGTCAGCAATATATCGATGATGTAGTGTTAGTTGATAGTGATGAAATCTGTGCTGCAGTGAAAGATATTTTTGAGAATGTACGTGCTATTGCCGAACCTTCTGGTGCATTGTCGTTAGCTGGATTAAAAAAATATGTGAAAGAACACAATATCCAAGGGGAAACCTTAATTAACGTTCTTTCTGGTGCAAACTTAAACTTTCATACACTACGTTATGTGTCAGAGCGTTGTGAAATTGGTGAGCAACAAGAAGCGTTACTGGCGGTGACGATTCCTGAAAAACCGGGTAGTTTCTTAAAATTTTGTCATATTCTCGGTGCAGTGCCTGTCACAGAATTTAAATATCGTTATGCTGATGATGCGCAAGCTTGTATTTTTGTAGGGGTACGCATCAGCGGAGAAGAGGAAAAAAACAGTATTATCGATCAATTACAGCGTAATGGTTATGATTTAATCGACTTATCTAATGATGATATTGCAAAAACTCACGTGCGCTATATGATCGGTGGACGTTCAAATAGCGATTTTAAAGAACGTTTATACAGTTTTGAATTTCCAGAACAAAAAGGGGCATTATTAAAATTCCTTGAAACACTCGGGAAAACACATTGGAATATTTCCGTATTCCATTATCGTGCACATGGTGCTGATTACGGTAATGTTCTTGCAGGTTTCCAACTAAATGATGACGATCTTGAAGCATTTAACCAACATTTGGAAAAACTCGGCTACGTTTATCAAGATGTAACGGAAAGCCCAGCCTATCGTTATTTCTTAGTCTAAACCAACAAAAAAGTGCGGTCATTTTCACCGCACTTTTTTGCTATACATCTTATTTCACAAAATCACTAAATGTCAGCTCATAATTGTCGCCATCTCGATTGTAGGAAATGAAACGAGGGAATTGCTCACCTACAAATTTCTTCACTACGATATCTTTATCACCCGTTTTAAATTGATACGTGATTTGGGTAACCTCTTGTTTATTATATTTAACGATATCTTCGCTTTTTTTCACAAACACATTATGCATTGGGTACAATTTTTTTCCATTCGTAATTTGAAAATTAATCGGTAATTTGTCGTAATAGCTTAGCTGAAATGCCATTGTAAACAAATCGAACGTGGGAAGTTCTAACGCTTTTTTAGTCAGCCCATTTTTGACTTTACCATATTCAATAGTGTCGCCTTGGATTGTTGATGTTGCATAGGGATTGCCATTGCGAATATCTTTATAATCGATCATTTCAAACTGCTTACTGCTTTGCTTACCTTTAGACAAGAACTGAATATTATAAAGTGGCACATTAATTTTAGCATTGACTGAATACTGGCTACCGCCCGCTTTAAAATGCACATAAGCAGGCATGAGATAATTAGAGCTATACTTAATATTAAAATCCGCATTTGCCCATACATTGGGTAAGTAAACTAAAGCCACATAAAAAAAACTTTTTAAAAATCTCACCGCACTTTCCTCTCTCTTTACCTACTAAAAAATTAACATTCACGCTATCAATCAAAAAATCAAGATCCCTTGATCTGTAGTTGCTTTGACAACCAATACCGCACAATAATTCCAATCTAAATTTTACTAACAGTATGCATCATATAATAAAGGGGATAAAAAACCTAAATTTAACTAAATAACAATCCGCCCGTAAAACGGGCGGTTTTTAGGCCACCCTATAAGGGCCTAGTACTTCACATGCCCCTCAAGGGGCATGTGAAGTCTGACAACCGTTCAATAACTCTGTTGCCTACCCCTTAAAGGGGTCCATATATTCTTTCTTCGATAAATTATCCTGAATCATATCTTCCTTTTCCTGATTTCGGATATATTCCTCTACAATTTTTGTATTTAAACCTACTGCACTTACATAATAGCCTTTCGCCCAAAAATTTCGATTCCCATACTTATATTTTAAATTTGCATGTCTTTCAAATATCATTAGCGATGACTTACCTTTTAAATACCCCATAAAACTTGAAACGGCCAGTTTTGGAGGTATCCTTAACAGCATATGGATATGATCTTTCATTGCATATGCCTCTATTATCTCTACATTCTTGTAGTGACATAATTGTCTTAGTATCCCTCCTATATCAACTCGCAATTTTCCATAAATTGCTTTTCTCCTATACTTAGGGATAAAGACTATGTGGTACTTACAGTTCCATCTTGTGTGTGATAGACTTGAATCGTCATTGGATTTACTTGCCATGACTTATCCTCCTATATGTTGAATTTTGGTTGTCAGCCTTGTTCATTATAGGAGGATGTTTTGTTCTGCTCACCGCTTAAGCTTTTCTGTTCCATACGCAAAGCGTATGGTTTTTATAGCTAGACTTTGTCTAGCTATAAATAAAAAACCGCACTTCATCACAAAGTGCGGTTATTATACGTAATGTTTATGATCAGAAACGATACTCTAGACCAAGATGTAAAGTACGACCTGGTGCAGTATTTAACCCCATATTATTTACATCTAAATAATAACGATTAAATACATTATCCATTGTCATCGTGAATTTAAGATGCTCAGATACATTATAGTTCGCATATAAATCCACTAAAGAGTAAGGGGCCCACTCAATACTTGAAGTATTCACAAAGCGCTCTGCTGAAAGCACTGGTACAAGACGTTTACTATAATAGCTATAACGAGCGCCAATATCTAATTGCTCATTCAGCCAGCGTGAACCTAATGTAATATGTAAATTTAAGCGAGGAGGAACGGCATTATTTAGATTACTACGGTACACATAACCCGAATTACATTGCGGTTCTTTTCCTGCTTGTTCAGGCGTTAAACAAAATTGTGTTTTTGTATAATACGTGCCAGATAACTTCGTATAAAACTTACGCATATCGTAATAGGCTGATGCTTCAAAACCCGTGAACTGAGCACTTTGAATATTTAAAGTTTGTGTGACACCACTTTTACGATCAAAACTTCGAGTTAAATAGTCATCCACATTGTTATGAAAATAGGCTAATTTAAAACCAACAACATTATCTCTATTGCCAATATTTTCGTAAAATCCACTGATACCTAATTCCCAATTTTTAGCGCGTTCAGGTTTAAGGCGTTCCAAGTTATCTGCTGTTGATTGCATACTCCAACCTTTAGTTGCTTGGAATAAACTTGGTGAACGCAATGCTTGAGCATATTTCACATAAAGCGTCGTGCCATTCATAATTTCTGAACTGAGCATCACAATCGGTGAAAATCCTTTATTTTTAATTGGTTCTTGTTTATGCACAACATATTTATATTGTGGTATAAAATCAACTCCACCACCTGGACGAGGTACTGGTTTATCACCAATATGCACTTTTTCTTCTCGCACAACATAGTCGTAAATTGTTGAACGCATATAACGTAATCCAACATCAGCTTTTAACCAAGATACAAATGGATAACTCACATTAATAAATGCACTCATTTCCTTCCGTTTACCATCACGAACATAGAGTGGGGCAATCGCATTATCGGGATAGCCTTTTGCTCTAACTCTTTGTAATGCATTACGAGGTGGATAAATACGCTCATAGTTATGTGCAACACCATATTTCAAAGTTAAAGGTTGGTTGTTAATTTGAAAAATACTTGTGTTATCAACACTCAATCCTTTTTGTTTTGAAATCAAAAAATGAGCATGACGACTAGATAATGAATAGCCATATTCTTCAATAAGTGGAGTAAAATTTGATGAGTCACTATGTGTATAATAAGTATTGATATTCAAATTTATATAGGGATTATTCGGGTTATATTGATAACTTAAATTATAGTTATCTACCTTCACTTCTGTCCCTTCACCTTGCAGTGCTCCATAAGCCCTAAAATTTAAAATTGAACTCATAATTTCACCGAAATGGCTACGATAATGACGATATGCGAGCCCTAAACGATGCTCGTTATTATAAAAATTGACTTTCGCTAAATAGGAGTCATTATTTTGTGATGTATTCAATGCTTCTTCACCAGGACGATAAAGTGTGCTGCGATTTTTCTTAAATGACAATATACCTATTTCAACATCTTCATGCTGACGCGGTTCTAAAACTTCGACAGAATCCTCTTCTACTTTAATATTATCAATTTGTGGCGTTTGCCCGTGTCTTCCTACAAAGTAGTTACCTTGTTTACGTTTAGCATATGCCAGAACAAGATCAGCATTATCCCATTTTTTAGCAAATGCAAGACTGTAATTATAAGAATTGAAGTCAAGTCCATGAGAAGAATAACGTGCAGAGGGGGCATAAGTTTGCATTTGGCATAATCCCGTTGTATTGCTAAGACATTTATGAATATATCTTGTTTGATAACCCCCTCTAGTATAATTTTCAGGAGGTGCAACAGTATTTGTCATTGTGCCCAGTTTCAAGCGAACGCCCCAATCTTTACCTTCTGTGACAATGTCTTTCCAGCTAATCGTATTCATACGTACAACACCACCAATCGCACCTGTTGCATCATTCGCTAAAGAAGGTCCTTTCTCAATCTCAACTTGGCTTATTAAATCAGGATCTAAGTATGTACGTGTCGATGAGCCAGCATAGCCTTGCCAAGAGGGGACCGACTGTAGTCCATTATCTACCCAAACAGGTACTCTATTTTCATTGGCGATACCTCTAATATTGACTGAAAGTGCACCACTATTACGTTTATTCCCAACAATCACACTTGGTATACCTGATAGAAAGTCTCCAACAGAGCTTCCTCTAAACTGAGTAATATCAGATTGAGTTAAATAAGAATAAGAGCCAGCAGACAAGTAAGTTTTGATCAAGCTCTCATCATACTCTCCACCTTTTTCACTCTCATTAACATGAATAGTCTCTAATTTATTTATGGTTGTTTTTTCTGTGTTGGACTCAGCAAAAGCAACTGTTGGTATTGCTAAAACCATACTGAAGCTTAAACTAAGTGAACCTACCAGCACTTTCTGTTGCATGTTTTCTCCTTACTTTTACTAAATGATAATAAATATCATTACAATCTAGCGATATTTTTAAGGGAATGCAATCCTCTATCATAAAAACTCTTTTTTATGATAGAAATAAAAAAACCGCACTTTTTACTCCAACGTACGGTTCAGTTTTAAAAGATAAGTGAAGTAATTACGCTACAAAACCAACAGCTTGGTAAACAGCATCTAAAGTTTTCTTCGCACGTTCACGCGCTTTTTCTGCGCCTTCACGAGCAATTTTATTTAGCAACGCTTCGTTATTGCGGAAATGATGGAAACGTTCTTGTAATGTAGTTAGCATTGCTGATACTTCATCTGCTACCGCACCTTTTAAGTGACCATACATTTTGCCTTCAAATTCTGCTTCAAGTTCTACAATAGATTTGCCCGTTACGCCAGATAAAATATCTAATAAGTTAGACACACCTGCTTTATTTTGTAAATCATAACGAACTACAGGTGGTTCATCTGAATCTGTCACTGCACGTTTAATTTTTTTGGCTACAGCTTTTGGATCTTCTAATAACCCAATCACATTATTACGGTTTTCATCTGATTTTGACATTTTCTTTTCAGGTTCAAGCAATGACATAACGCGTGCACCTGCTTCTGGAATAAACGGCTCTGGCACCGCAAATAAATCACCATAAAGTGCATTAAAGCGATTTGCAATATCGCGCGTAATCTCCAAATGCTGTTTTTGATCTTCTCCAACTGGCACTTGGTTCGCTTGATATAACAAAATATCTGCCGCCATTAACACTGGGTAAGTGAATAAACCAACATTGATATTTTCTGCGTGGCGAGCAGATTTATCTTTGAATTGAGTCATTCGCCCCATTTCACCGAAATAAGTATAGCAATTGAGTACCCAAGCTAATTGAGTATGCTCTGGCACATGAGACTGAATAAAGATAGTGCTTTTTTCAGGATCAATTCCACAAGCTAAATAAAGTGCTAATACATCTAAGGTGGCTTTACGCAATGCAGCAGGATCTTGACGAACAGTAATCGCATGTAAATCTACGATACAGAATAGGCATTCGTAATCGTCTTGCATTTTTACCCATTGACGCAATGCACCAAGATAGTTCCCAATGGTTAATTCGCCTGATGGCTGCACGCCACTTAATACAACAGGTTTTGTCATTGTTATTCCTTATTTTAAAATCGTTAAAATATCTGCAAAATCATCAAACACCCAATCTGGATTTGCCTCAGAAATTGGAATGTTATAGTTGTAGCCATAGGTTAAACCAACCACTGGGCAGCCTGCTGAATGTGCAGCTAAAATATCATTTTTAGAATCGCCTACAAATAAAATTTGTTTTGGATACAAGCCAAATTTACCACATAAATAATACAATGGCGCTGGGTGTGGCTTAATCGCTGGTAAAGATTGCCCACCTAATAGCTCACTAAATAAATGGTCGATACCAAATGCAGCTAACACAGGTTGAACGTGTTTTGTTGGCTTGTTGGTCACTACTGCTAAGGTGTAGCCTTGTGCTTTTAGCTGTTCCAATGTGTCTTTTACATGAGGGTACAAACGACTTAAGTTACATAAATTTTCGCCATAATAGAAACCAAAACGGCGTTTTAATTCACGAATTTGTTCATCTGAGAGCGTTTCACCACCTTGTTCACTTGTCCATGCTAATGCACGCGAGATCAAAATATCGGCACCATTGCCAATCCAAGTGAGTACTAGTTCTTCTGGTGCTTGGGGTAAATCAAATTCTGCTAATGCTGAATTTACTGAGAGTGCCAAATCAGGCAAGCTGTCGACTAAAGTACCATCTAGGTCAAAACCAATGAGTTTAAATTGTGTCATTTTTACACCGCACTTTTATGATGAAAGAGTTGCTAATTGTTGACGCATATCGTCAATGATTTTCTTGTAATCTGGTTGATCAAAAATTGCAGACCCTGCAACGAACATATCTGCACCAGCCTTGGCAATGTCCGCAATATTGTTTACCTTGACACCACCATCTACTTCTAAGCGAATATCAAAACCACTTTGATCGATACGTTGACGCACTTCACGTAATTTATCTAAGGTGCTTGGAATAAAAGATTGCCCACCAAATCCAGGATTGACTGACATCAATAGGATCACATCCACTTTGTCCATAACATAATCTAAATAACTTAATGGCGTCGCTGGATTAAACACAAGTCCTGACTTACAGCCACAATCACGTACCAATTGTAAAGACCGATCAATATGTTCAGTTGCTTCTGGATGGAAAGTAATGTAATTTGCACCTGCTTTTGCAAAATCAGGAATAATACGATCGACTGGCTTCACCATTAAATGCACATCAATTGGGGCTGTAATACCATAATCACGTAGTGCCTTACATACTGCAGGACCGAAGGTTAAATTTGGTACATAATGGTTATCCATCACATCGAAATGAATAACATCTGCACCAGCATCTAATACATTTTGAACATCCTCACCTAAACGAGCTAAATCCGCAGATAGAATGGAAGGCGCAATTAAATAAGGTTTCATCATTGACCTCACTTGTAAACAAGTTGTTAAACTAAACGCTTGCAAAGCGAAAATATTGCGTTTAGTGTACTACTTTATGTTTAAATTATTAAGGAAATTCTTTATGGAACCGCTTTTGCAAGGATTTTTTGTTACCTCTGGTTTAATTATTGCAATCGGCGCACAAAATGCCTTTGTATTGAAACAGGGATTACTTAAACAAAATATTCTCGCTGTTATTTTAACTTGCTTTATTTGCGATATTGTGTTGATTTCATTAGGTGTGTTAGGTTTAGGTTCATTAATTAGCCAAAACTTAATGGCAACAGTAGTCCTCGCATTTTTAGGCGCTACATTTTTACTCTTTTATGGCTTAAAAGCCTTCTTATCGGCTTATCATGGTGATGCTTCTCTTACGTTTGAAGAGCAAGAAAATACGCCACAACGTGCAATACACGCTGTCATTGCGACTCTACTTATTACCTTACTTAATCCGCATGTTTATTTAGATACAGTCGTGATTTTAGGCGGTATTGCAGGAACATTAGCCTTTCAAGAGAAAATATTATTTTTAATTGGCGCATTATGTGTATCTGCTTTATGGTTCTTCAGCTTAGGTTATGGTGCTCGATTATTGATTCCCTTTTTCCGCCGTCCGATTACATGGCGTATTTTAGATCTCATTATTGGCGTAATTATGTGGGCAATTGCTATCAGCCTAATCCACTATGGTGTGACTTTATTAAAAGAGTTATAAGTCAAAAATCCGCTAAAAAGAGATTGAAGTATAAAGAGAAACTATTTTTCAATCAAAGGTGCCTTTGTTACAATTTTAATCTAGTATGAACATATGATGGAAAAAATGACTGAAAAACTAACCGCACTTTGTCCTTGTCAATCAGACCTGCCTTATCAAGATTGCTGTGCGCCATTTCATCAACAGCAGCAATTCCCTACTGATGCAATACAATTAATGCGCTCTCGTTATACAGCTTATGTATTAAAAAATATTGATTATATTGTGCAAACGACTGTGCCTGCTCAACAATCTTTATTACCTATTGATGTATTAAAAGACTGGGCACAACAAACACTGTGGGTGGGGCTAACTATCGTCAAACATCAGTTACTATCTAAAACACATAGTAGAGTGGAATTTGACGCATACTTTACTACTGACAAAGGAACACAGGTGCATAATGAAACATCGCTGTTTGTAAATATTGAAGGTCGTTGGTATTTTGTCGATCCAACTGTCTCACTACCCACAATGAAACAGCCTTGCATTTGTAACTCAAAGAAAAAATTTAAACATTGTTGTGGAGGTTTACTGTGACAAATTCGTTAAAAAATACAACATTATTCTTTAAAACATTTTGGTTGAGATTTCAACAAAACAAACTGACTCAGGCTGCTGGCTACTTAACTTATAGTACAATGCTCGCACTAGTACCACTTATTATGGTCGTCTTTTCTGTATTTTCAGCCTTTCCTGTTTTTAATGAAGTAACTGGTGAAATTAAAAGTTTTATTTTCAATAACTTTGCTCCCCAAGCAAGTGATATCGTTGGGCAATATATCGATGAATTTGTCACAAACTCAAAACAAATGAGTGCAGTGGGTGTCATCAGCTTAGTTGCGGTTGCACTGATGTTAATTAATTCAATTGATCGTACTCTAAATTCAATTTGGCATGATACTAGTACACGCCCACTTGTCTTCTCTGTTGCCATTTATTGGTTAATTTTAACGCTAGGACCACTACTTATCGGAGCAAGTATTGGGGTAAGTGCTTATGTTAGCACTTATGTTTCATCTGTCTTTGAGTCGGATTTATCCTTACCTTTTGGGCTTAAGATTCTTAGTTTTGTGCCATTTCTACTTACATGGTTGATTTTTACATTAGTGTATGCCGTTGTACCCAATAAAAAAGTAAAAATGACACATTCCGCAGCAGGTGCGTTAGTCGCCGCGTTTTTCTTTACACTCGGTAAACAAGCATTTACTTGGTATATAGCTACATTCCCATCTTACCAATTAATTTATGGCGCGATGGCTACTTTGCCTATTATGTTACTTTGGATTCAATTAAGTTGGGTCGTTATTTTACTAGGAGCCCAACTATCCGCAGTATTAACAGAGATGACAATGATAAATGAATCTCAAAAAGCAATTCAAATTGAGCAAGAAAAGGAAAAAAAATGATTGCATTAATCCAACGTGTCAGCCAAGCCAAAGTCAGCGTAGAGGAACAGGTCGTTGGCGAAATTGGACAAGGATTATTAATACTACTTGGTATTGAAAAAGAAGATAATCAAGCAAAAGCAGACCGACTTATCGAGAAAGTCCTTAACTACCGCTTATTTAGTGATACAGAAGGAAAAATGAATTTAAATGTACAGCAAATTGATGGGGAGGTACTGATTGTCTCACAATTTACTTTAGCAGCTGATACACAAAAAGGATTGCGCCCTAGTTTCTCAAATGGTGCGTCACCTATGTTGGCAAATGAGTTATATCATTACTTTACCCAACAATGTACGAAAAAAATTAAAACTGCGACGGGACAATTCGCAGCAGATATGCAAGTCAGTTTAACAAACGATGGTCCCGTCACATTTTGGCTGCAAGTCTAGATAAGAAAATAGGACATTATGCATGTCCTATTTTTCGATACGCTCTTAGCGTTTTGGTAAATAGCGGGTAGGATCGACAGATTTACCCTTATAACGAATTTCAAAGTGTAATTTAACACTATTGGTACCAGAACTTCCCATTTTAGCAATTTGCTGCCCTGCTCGAACTTCTTGTTGATCTTTTACTAAAATGCTTTCGTTATGTGCATAAGCACTTAAATAATCATCATTATGCTTAATAATGATCAAATTACCATAACCACGTAGTGCATTTCCTGCGTATACAACACGCCCAGCTGCTGCAGCATTGACAGCTTGACCACGAGAACCAGCAATATCGACTCCTTTATTGCCGCCATCTGCGGTAGAAAAACCCTGTACAATATTCCCTTTCGTTGGCCATTGCCATACCACATTAGATACAACTTGTTTTGTTGTTGGTACAGGGACAGATACTGGCGAATCAACAACAGGCTGCACAACAGGTTGAGGTTGTTGAGTTATTGTAGGAGACGAGCTCACGCCTGATTTAATAGGTCCAATAATAGTGCCATCAGAGCCATATTGTGTACCGTGTGGGCCTGGTGTGTAAGTCACTTCTTTTGTTTTTGGTTGATCTACTGGCGGCACAACAGGTTGTGTGACTGGTTGTGGTGTCGCTACCGTTTTACCATTTGACACACGCAATGTTTGTCCAACGCTTAAGCGATATGGTTCCGACATATTATTCAGTGATGCTAATTCTTTCACATCAATTCCAGAAATATAAGCGATTAGATACATCGTATCGCCTTTACGCACTGTATAAGTTTCGCCTTTATAAAAACCCTTATCTATTTTGCTGTAGTCTGGGCGATTGTCATTCGGATTGCGAGGAATCTTAAAGTCCTGGCTCACTGGCTTTAAAGTAGGTGCGGCTGCCCCCACAGCAGTCGGTGTAACTGCACCAGATTGATAGGTATTATTTCCATTTGAGACTTTTAATACTTGACCAGTACTCAAAGTATAAGGCTCAGACATATTATTTAATGCAGCAATTTCTTTAACACTGAGACCCGAAATATAAGAAATTAAGTACATACTATCGCCTTTACGTACAGTATAAGTGTCTCCTTTGTAAGAGCCACGTACAATCTTACTATAATCAGGCTGGTTGGTCACAGGATCACGCGGAATATCAAAATGTGTTGAAGTTGAGAGAGGTTGATTTACAGGAGAAGTTGGCTGATAAGTTGGCTCTCCCATCCCGACTGGCATTGTATTTTGTTGTTGAATTTGAGGCTCCCAAGCACCTCCATTAGCAGGATCAACTGGTTGCATAATACCAGGTGTCAATGTGCCATCAACACTCTCTACAGGCGCTGGCGCATTTGAACTACAAGCAGCCAACACAGCAATACTGATAGGCAAAAGTAAAAACGACTTTTTCATATTTGCTAGTTTCCTCTTTCTTATTTTCAATTTTTAATTAATGTTTTGTAATCTCTGGCAGCCAACTACCACCTTCAACAGCACCTGTTCCCGAAACTGGCTCCATTATACCTGGCGCCAACGCACTCTCATCTTGAACATTTCTTGTACAGGCACTTAACACTAGAATCATAGACAACAATAAAAGTAATTTATTCATTTTTCGCCTTAAATTATCGCAAAATAAAATAAGCCAGCACAGCTAAAGCTACTACTGACCAACCGATGAGTTCAATTGAACGACGTAATTTATCCGCAAACTTTTCCCCACCCCAAGCAGCAAGTTTTGCGACCAATAAAAAACGCGCCGCTCTTGAAATAAATGCGGTAAGTAAGAATGGCAAAAATGCCATTTGCATCACACCTGCACAAATCGTAAAAACTTTGTAGGGGATTGGTGAAAAACCTGCCACAAAAACCACTAATATTCCCCACTGCTCAAACCACGATATCGCAGTATCCCAATGTTGTTGATAGCCAAATTGCTGTATGTAATGCTGTACAAAATCTAACGCATAGTAGCCCAATCCATAACCAACTGCCCCACCAAGTACTGATGCAACTGCAGTATAAAGTGCAAATCTAAACGCACTTTGTGGTTTTGACATTGACATTGGAATCAACATGACATCAGGCGGAATCGGAAAAAATATCGCCTCGATAAAGCTTGTAAAAGAAAGAAAAAACGTAGCATAACGGTGTTTTGACCATATCATCGTTTTATCATACATCGCACTGAAAATTTTCAACGCACACCTTCCTAAAAAATAATCAAAAACGCGTCATTATTCACTTTCTAACCAATCTTGTAAAGATTGTAATGAATGATAGGCTGTCATATCAGCTTGAATTGGCGTCAAAGCAACGTAGCCATTTTTAACCGCATAAAAATCTGTCCCTTCTTTCTCATTCTCTGCTAAGCCTGCTGGTCCCACCCAATAAATTGCTTCACCCCGAGGATCTTTTTGTTTAATCACTTCTGCTGCGGATGCCCGATAACCCAAATGACAAACTTTAATTCCTTTTAGTTGATCATAAGGAATATCAGGCACATTAATATTCATGATTTCCCGGCTTTTTAAAATCCGTCCGTGTAATTTGGGAATTAATTCACATACAACACGTGCAGCAGTTTCATAATGCTGACGACCATTTAAAGAAACAGCAATTGCAGGTAGCCCTAAATAACGTCCTTCTAATGCAGCTGCAACTGTACCTGAATAAATCACATCATCACCTAAATTTGCGCCCGCATTAATACCAGAAACGACCAAATCGACTTGTCCAGATAAAAAACCATTCAATGCTAAATACACACAATCTGCAGGAGTCCCATTTACACAATAATCACCATTTGGTAAATGCAATGGGCGCAGTGGCTCAACTAAAGTCAATGAACTTGAAGCTGCGCTGCGATTACGATCAGGAGCAACGACTGTTACGTCTGTAAATTTACGCAACTCACGTGCAAGTGTCTGAATTCCTTCAGCATGAATCCCGTCGTCGTTACTAAGTAGAATCCTCATTATATTTTTTATCCTTTTGTTATCACTTTTATTTTATCCAATAACTCAATATCACTCTTCTTGTACATTGACTAACTCTCTAATCAATGCAGTAGCATAACTCCCTGCGGGTAAATAAAAATACAGTCTTAATCCTTGCTCAACAAATTCCCAACGTAACTCCTGTGGCTGCATTAATATTGGTCTGCGTGCTGCTTTTATACGCTCTTGTGCCATCAGTTTTAATAAGACTTGATTCTGTTCAACTAAACGATTCTCAATCTCTGTTGCAGACAAATTTTGCTCGCCAATTAAAGGCGCTGTTAATAAAATATCCTGATTTTCTAACCGCACTTGTAACGCAGCAAAATCATCCTTTTCAGTTGTTTGAAACCAACTGTGCGAGCCTTGTAACTGCAAAATATCTTTTGGTAATATTTGTTGTGCAAGCTGTAATTTAATGCGTTCCGATACAACTAAATTAAACACTTCGCTACGTGCTGCAGAAAGATAAAAACTACGTTTTTTGCGATCTTTCACTTTTATTTCACCTTCCGCCCAACGCAGTGCTTGAGTCAGATTATATCCATCACGGCCAAAACGTTGCTCTGTGAAATAATTCGGAAAACCCGATTTTTTGACATTTTCTAAACGAATGTTTAGTTCATCTGTTGCTTTCACACCACGTAGTAAAATTTCAAAATAATTACCATCCAGACTACCGATACGAATTTTACGATTGTGACGCGTTACGGCTAAAATTTCTACGCCATCACACTGGAAACGACTAAAATCAGGTGTTGGCTGACCTGGCATATGCAGACTAAACCATTGTTCAGTCACAGCCTTACGATCTTTTAAGCCCGCATACCCTATATGACGTGCAGAAATGCCGACAAATTGAGCGAGTTTTTCACCAACAAATAAAGTATTGCAATCCGTTTTACGTACTTTTACGGCAACAAATTCACCTTCACCTGTCATGTCATAACCAAGATGTTCCTTGACAATAAAATCGGCACATTCTGCTTTTAAAAAGGCGGTCTGTTTTTCTGCAAATTCCGCCTGATGTGAGTGCTGTAAATAAGCCAGTTCCATGTATTCCTTCATTCATGTTGTAGTAAAGGCGAACTTCATTGTTCGCCTTTATTTTTACGCCATAATTAAACAACATAATATGTTGTTTTCTGATTTAAAAACTAGGCCTTGCTTACTAAAGCTACCGCTTCACAAGCAATCCCTTCACCACGCCCAGTAAAGCCTAATTTTTCACTTGTTGTTGCTTTCACATTCACTTGTTCAATATCACAAGCCAAGTCTTGTGCGATCACTGCGCGCATCGCATCGATATATGGACGCATTTTAGGTGCTTGCGCAATAATAGTGACATCAACATTGCTAACTTGATAACCTTTTTCTTGTACCTGACGATAAGCCTCTCGCAATAAGCCTCGACTATCCGCCCCTTTATATTGCATATCCGTATCAGGGAATAATTTACCAATATCACCCAAAGCAACAGCACCGAGTAACGCATCAGTTAACGCATGCAAGGCTACATCACCATCAGAATGTGCTAATAACCCTCGTTCATAAGGTATTGCTACTCCACCAATCATAATGGGACCTTCTCCACCAAAGGCGTGAACATCAAAACCATGACCAATTCGAATATTCATGTTATTTTCTCTTACTGTGATTTTCTGGTTAAATAAAACTCTGCTAAAGCGAAATCCTCTGGTCGAGTAACTTTAATGTTATCACTACGCCCAGCGACTAAGTGCGGTCGAAATCCAGCAAATTCCATTGCAGAAGCCTCATCCGTCACTTGCATACCTCGTGCAAATGCCTGTTCCAATGCTTGCTTTAAACTATCTAATGGAAAAAACTGTGGTGTTTGTGCTAGCCACAATTCACTGCGATCCTCTGTCTGCTTAATTTGTTGATTTGGTAATGCTCGTTTAATGGTATCCGTTGCAGGAATCGCTAAAATAGCACCATTTTCATCATCAATTTGCATTAACTTATCTAAATCCTGATGCGTTAAACAAGGACGAGCAGCATCATGCACCATCACCCAAACGCCTACTGTATTTTGTTGTTGATGTGATACTGCATATAATCCATTTAGTACTGAGTCTGCTCGATTTTCCCCACCTTCTATTACTTCCATTTTAGGGTGATTTAAAAAAGAGAGGTGAGCAATATAAGGATCATGAGGCGCAACCGCTAAAAAAACCCGCTCAATCTGTGGATAAGTTAATAAAACAGAAAGAGTATGCTCTAAAATAGTTTTACCTTGAATTTCAAGATATTGTTTAGGTTTAGCAGCTTGCATACGACTGCCAATACCTGCAGCAGGCACTACAGCAACAACTCTTCTTGGGATAACTTGATTCATTATTTGTGCTCTTTCACAATGTGATAAAAAATTTCATCTGATTTCACCATATCATGCTGAAATCTTGCACGCTCTTCAATTGCCTCCACACCTTGTTTGAGATCTTTGATTTCTGCGGCAATCACCTGATTACGCTGTGAAAGTTTTTCGTTCTCTTGTTTATGCTGAGTTATTTGCTGTGCAGTTTGTTTGTAATCCAAATAGCCATTTTTACCAAACCAAAAATCATATTGGAATAGTAATAACACAGCGACTAATAAAAATATAAATAAACGCATAGATTCTCAGGCAGTTAATAACAAAGTAAATAGTTTACCGCGAAATAAGAAAAAATACCGCACTTTCTCCTATAAATTACGCTAAATTTTAACAAACACACAGAATAAAACCCCATTATTCGATCGAATAATGGGGTTTATCTTTAACAAAAGTCAGATTACATATTCGCCACAATATCTTGTGCAAACTCAGAAGTCGAGCGTAATTTCGCCCCTTCTAACATTTCAGCAAAATCAAATGTTACTGTTTTATCCGCAATAGTTTTTGATACGGCTTTAACGACCAAATCAGCCGCCTCAACCCAACCTAGATGACGTAACATCATTTCACCACTTAAAATCAATGAGCCAGGGTTACCTTTATCCTGTCCTGCAATTTTCGGCGCAGTACCATGAGTCGCCTCAAAAATCGCTGCTTCTGCACCAATATTAGCACCTGGAGATATACCAATTCCGCCGACCTGTGCAGCTAAAGCGTCAGAAATATAATCGCCATTTAAATTTAGCGTAGCAATAACATCATAGTCTGTTGGGTGCAACAAAATCTCTTGCAAAAACGCATCTGCGATACTGTCTTTAATAATAATTTCGTTACCTGTTTTTGGATTTTTTAATTTCATCCAAGGACCGCCATCCAGCAATTCAGCACCAAACTCTTTCGCAACTTCATAACCCCACCCCTTAAACGCCCCTTCGGTAAATTTCATAATGTTACCTTTGTGCACAAGGGTAAGCGATTTGCGGTCATTATCGATAACATATTGCAATGCAGCACGCACTAAACGTTGGGTACCTTGTTTAGAAACAGGTTTGATTCCAATACCGCAGTCTTCCGTAAAACGAATTTTCTTCACACCCATTTCTTTTTGTAAAAATTCGATCACTTTATTTGCTTCAGGTGAACCAGCCACCCATTCGACCCCTGCATAAATATCTTCTGAGTTTTCACGGAAAATTACCATATCAACTAATTCTGGGTGTTTTACAGGACTTGGTGTGCCTTCATAATAACGAATTGGACGTAAACAATTATATAAATCTAACCCTTGACGCATTGCAACATTCAATGAGCGGATCCCCCCACCGACTGGGGTCATTAATGGCCCTTTAATTGCTACATGATAATCACGAATAAATGCCATTGTTTCATCAGGTAACCACGTATTTTCACCATATACCTCATTCGCTTTGCCACCCGCATAAATTTCCATCCAGGCAATTTTACGATCGCCACCATAGGCTTTTTCCACTGCAGCATCAATGACCGTTCGCATCGCAGGTGTCACATCAACACCAATTCCATCACCTTCAATAAATGGAATAATTGGATTATTTGGCACAATTAATGCACCTTTTTCATCAAGTTGAATTTTCTCACCTTGTGGGATAACGACTTTTGATTGCATATCATTTCTTCCTTATTCTGTTGCCTATGATAGTATAAAGATTCGATAGAACGAGATTATCTATACAAAGCTATTGGAACTGAATAAAGTTCGCAAGTACTTATTAAAAAATTGTTAAAAAATTTCTTCATTTTTCGATCTAGATCCCATTTTCAACTTAAATATATTTTCTCTATGCAAACAAAATTTACAACGAAAAAGCCAACATCTAAATACAAAGCCACATCTTCTTCTCGCACACATATGAGAAAAAATGCCCAAGTATATAAAACGCCTCACGCCCAATATAAAAAAAAGCAAATTAGTTTTGCAGAAACACAAGTCGTCTTATTTAACAAACCTTATGACGTACTGACACAATTTAGCGATGAAAATGAGCGTAAGACCTTAAAAGACTTTATTCCTATCCCACACATTTATCCCGTAGGGCGACTAGATCGCGACAGTGAGGGCTTAGTCTTATTGACTAATAATGGACAAATCCAACATCGTCTAGCTGAACCTCAATTCAACACAGAAAAAACCTATTGGGTGCAAGTTGAAGGTATCCCACAAGAAACTGATTTAAACCAATTACGCCAAGGCGTAACACTCAAAGATGGGCAAACCCTGCCCGCGAAAGTGCGGTTAGTTTCGCAGCCAGATTGGTTATGGGCACGCCATCCTCCCATTCGTGAGCGTAAAAATAGTCCAACTAGCTGGTTGGAGATCAAAATTTGTGAGGGACGTAATAGGCAAGTACGCCGAATGACAGCGCATATTGGTTTCCCTACTTTACGTCTAATTCGTTATCATATGGCATTATTTGATTTAACACATTTAGCTCAGGGTGAGTATCGTGTTATTTCTGAACAAGAACTGACCGCACTTTATCAACAATTACAGTTAAAAAAATTAGGATAAAAAATGCATAGACCTCATATCACACTTGCTTGTGTTGTCCATTGCAAAGGCAAGTTTTTATTTGTAGAAGAATTTGAACATGGCAATCTAACTTTAAACCAACCTGCTGGGCATTTAGAAACTGATGAAACTCTCCTTGAAGCAGCAAAACGTGAATTATTTGAAGAAACAGGAATTCATGCAGACATGCAAGGTTTAATCAAAATCTATCAATGGAGTGCCCCACGCAGTAAAACTGACTTTCTTCGTTTCACATTTGTCGTAGAACTTGACGATTGGTACCCTATCCAACCGCAAGATCCTGAGATTACACGTGGCCTATGGCTAAGCTTAGAAGAGTTTTATCACTATATCCAACAAGCGGGACAATGTGAACGTAGCCCATTAGTGATTGAATCGGTGAAGGATTATTTGAAAGGTGAGTTTATTTCTCTGAATACATTGAAAGTATTTAGATAATCTTGAAAGTCATAAAACACCATAAAATAGCCTTTATATAATTTAACTTAAAATAATAACCCCCATATTTATTAAACGTTATATATATATTAGTATCTTCCAAAATAAAAAATAATTACAATAAATAAGATTTATATTTTAATGAGAGTATTAAAAATACTTTCACTATATGAGGACAATCAAAATGAAATATGCCTTTATTGATTATGAAAATATTCATTCATTAGATAATATTAAGTTAGGTGAATATGAAAAAATCTATTTATTTCTTGGTGCTCAACAACAATATATCAGTTTATCGGAAAAATTTAATGATCAACTCAATATTCATCTTATTACGATAAAAAATGTTTCTAAGAACAATCTCGATTTTCATCTTGCTTATTTTTTAGGTAAAGCAGATCAAGAGGCAGATAAACAAATTAACTTTGATGTCATTTCTAAAGACAAAGGATATCAAGGTATTTGTGATTATATTCAAAACCAAAAATACGCCAGAAAGTGTCAGTTAATTTCTATCACACCGATGAACACTGAGCAAACTCAATCTACGACAGCAAAAAATGAATTTGTGCTTTCCACTCAAGATATAGAAAAATACACCAATGAATATCAGCAATTTATGTCAAAAACTGATATTCGACACCTTCCAACAACAGTTGAAAAACTGACTAACCATATCTATTCACAAACAAATGTGAAAACACTCCCCCAAACGACGGTCAAAACACTTATTCCTCAAATTATAGAAAATCTATCAAATAAGCAGCTTATTGTGATTAAAGATAAAAAAATTAATTATCAAATCACTAATCTATCAAGTCTCTATACCAAATATGAGAGTTTTTTATTGAAAAGAGAAAAACTAAAAAGACCACAGAAATTATCTAGCTTAAAAAATGAAATTGCATCTAAATTAAATCTTCGCGGTAATACTGCCAAAATTAATGAAATCGTGAAGTTACTCAAAGAAAAGCAGATCATTGAAAATCAACAAGAGGATAGCATCGTTTATCAAAAATAAACTATTCACAGCTAGAATTCTGATAAGACCAATATAAGTAGTGATATTATTTAACTACTCCTGTATCAAGTGCTGTTTTTACAATCGGAAGCCCTTTTTGGTAGCGTTGCATAAACACCCGATATCCTTCAACAACACTCGGTTCAGGTTCAACTAATGTGAGGTCGGCTTGATTAAAGATTTCTTGTTCTAAATAAGCTTCTAACGATTTGTATTGAGATTTATGTAAAAAGTTAGCTAACAATGCAATCCCCCACGCCCCACCATTCGACGCGGTATTCATTGTGACTAGAGGAATATTTAATGCTGAAGCCAAAATCTGTGGCACAACATGTTCTGTTTTAAAAACTCCGCCATGAGCAAGCATGTGTTCAATATTAACGTGTTCTTTTTCACGTAAAATATCCATTCCTAATTTCATGGCACCAAATGCACTATATAAATGCACGCGCATAAAATTCGCTAAATTAAAGTGCGCATTTGCTGGATGTAGAAAAATCGGACAGCCTTCAGAAAGCCCAAGACTATGTTCACCTGAGTAAAAACCATATGAAAGTAGTCCTCCGCAATCTTCGTCACCTTGTAAAGCCGCTAAAAATAATTTTTGGTAGAGTGTCTGTGTATCTGTTTTCATACCAAAAGCCTGTAATGCTTCGCCAATTAAATTCACCCAAGCATTAATATCTGAGGTACAATTATTAGCATGTGCCATCGCTACTAATTTCCCTGCTGGCGTTGTTACAAGATCGATATCAGAATATACTCTTGATAATGATTTTTCTAACACCACCATAGCAAATACTGATGTACCAGCAGAAATATTCCCTGTTTTTGCTTTAATGCAATTCGTTGCAATCATCCCAGTGCCAGCATCGCCCTCAGGTGGACAAAACGGAATATCCGAAACTAAATTTCCTGTTGGATCCAGCAATAACGCGCCTTGTGGCGTTAATCTGCCCGCATTTTGACCTGCCACTAATACCTTAGGAAGTATGTTATCGAGTTGCCATGGCAAGTGTTTTTCGGCAATCTGCTGGTTAAAAATGGCTATCATTTCTGCATCATAATTAAGCGTACTAGTATCTATTGGAAACATACCTGATGCGTCGCCAATACCTAACACTTTTTCGCCCGTTAATTGCCAATGAATATAGCCTGATAATGTCGTCAAATAATCAATATGCTGAATATGGCTTTCTTGATTTAAAATCGATTGATAGAGATGTGCAATACTCCAACGTTGTGGAATAGGGTAATTGAATCGCTCAGTCAAGCGTTGTGCCGCTACTGCTGTTGTATTATTGCGCCAAGTTCTAAAAGAGACAAGCTGGTTACCATGCTTATCAAATGGTAAATAGCCATGCATCATCGCACTCACCCCAATGGCTTTGGCATGCTTAATCAACGTCGCATATTTTTCTTTCACATTTATTTGTAAATTGCGATAGGCTTGTTGTAGTGTTCGCCAAATTTCAGTTTGATGATAAGTCCAATTTCCATCAATGCAATGGCTTGCCCAATCTGCATCACCACTTGCTAAAATCACACCATGTACATCAATAATGACCGCTTTTACTCGAGTTGAACCTAATTCGATTCCAATGACAATTTGTCCATTATCAATACATTGTTTTTCATATTGCATGACTTATTACACCTCTTTAGGAATGTGAAATATTGTATTTCTATAATACGAATTCTCGTAATAAAAAATACAAGAATTACAATAAGATAAGTATTAGCACATAGCGAATAACACACATCAGGTTAAACTTTAATTGAACAGGTAAAAAAATGCGGTCAAAACTGACCGCACTTTTTATACTTATACTCTAATCCTAAATTAAAATTTAGCTAATAACATCGCTTCTAATTTTTCTTGGTCAGCTGCAAACTTACGGATACCTTCCGCCAGTTTTTCCACCGCCATTGCATCACTATTATGCTGCCAATAAAACTCCGCTTCTGTTAATGGCTCTGGCTTCGCCTTCACTTCTCCCGTATAACTTAATTTACGCTCAAGAGTACTCGTGTTTTCTTGTAATTCTTTTAACAGCGCTGGCGCAATCGTTAAACGGTCACAACCCGCTAATTCGGTAATCTCACCTACATTACGGAAACTCGCACCCATCACAATCGTGCTATAACCATGTTGCTTGTAGTAGTTGTAGATTTTCGTCACCGAAATTACACCTGGGTCTTCCGCTGGTGCATACTCTTTCTTATCACTATTGGCTTTATACCAGTCTAAAATACGACCCACAAATGGCGAAATTAAATAAACACCTGCTTCAGCACAAGCTCGTGCCTGCGCCTCTGAGAATAACAGCGTTAAATTACAGTTAATCCCTTGTTTTTCCAACACCTCCGCTGCACGAATACCTTGCCATGTTGAGGCGATTTTAATCAAAATACGCTCATTACCAATCCCTGCTTCGTTGTAAAGTGCGATTAATTTTTTCGCCTTTTCAATCGTCGCTTCAGTATCATAAGAAAGGCGTGCATCTACCTCTGTTGAGATACGTCCTGGGACAATTTTTAAAATTTCTAAACCGATGTTTACCGCTAATTTATCTTCAGCATCGATTAATTGCTGTTTTGAGCAATCACTTTTTGCTTTCGCATAGGCAATCGCATCATCAATTAATGAGGCATATTGTGGTAGTGCTGACGCACTTAAAATTAAAGAAGGGTTTGTTGTCGCATCTTCTGGTTGGTATTTTTTAATCGCCTCAATGTCACCAGTATCAGCAACAACAACTGTCATGTTACGGAGAGAGTCAAGTTGTGTAGTCATAATTTTCCTCTACTTAGATTATTACAATTCATCAATTACGAACTTACATACAATAGCATATCAATACAAAAATGGCATGATCTTTTCATTCACATTTCAATAGCTAGAGGCTTGTATTAAAATGTTTAAAAATCAACCGTATTTTTCATTAGGAGGGCAGTATGCGCAAACGTTGTGGCTGGGTAGATAACTCACCTATTTATATCGATTATCATGATAACGAGTGGGGAAAACCTGAATATGATAGCTTAAAATTATTTGAAAAAATCTGCTTAGAGGGTCAACAAGCTGGGCTATCTTGGATCACCGTACTCAAAAAACGTGAAAATTATCGCTATGGCTTCCATCATTTTGACCCAAATAAGATCGCGCAAATGACAACCTTAGATATTGATAAGCTAATGCAAAATGCAGGGTTAATTCGACATAGAGCCAAATTAGAAGCAATTGTCAAAAATGCAAAAGCGTATTTAGCAATGGAAAAGAATGGTGAAAATTTCAGTCAGTTTATTTGGTCTTTCGTCAATCACCAACCGCAAGCGAATAATGTACCTAATTTAGCCTCTGTACCGACAAAAACCGCTGTATCACGTGCCATGTCTAAGGCACTAAAAAAAAGAGGCTTTGTATTTGTCGGCGAAACTACCTGTTATGCCTTTATGCAATCGATGGGACTAGTCAACGATCACCAAAATGATTGTTGGTGTAAATAATATGCCTTTGCTTGATTTTCCAGTATAATCAAGTCAGTTTTGACTTAAATACGGTTATCCAATGAAAAAGAATTCTTATACCTTACTTTCTGTTGCAATCTTGAGTGCACTTTATAGCACATCAAGTATGGCTGATTTAAAAGCACAATGTCTAGCAGGCGTACCTCATTTTAAAGGAGAGTTGGTCAACGGAAATCCAAATGAGTTACCCGTATATATTGAAGCAGATCAAGCTCAATTAATCCAATCATCGCGTGCAACTTATGAAGGTAATGTCGATATCCAACAAGGTAACCGCCAATTAAAGGCACATCGTGCAGAAATCACCCAACGCCAATTAACAAGCCAAACGCAACGCCTTGTACATATAAGTGGTGGATTTGATTATGAAGATAATCAAATTCAGCTTGCGGGACAAGATGCACAAGTCAATTTAAATAATAAAGACACCAATATTAAACAAGCTAAATATCAATTAGTTGACCGACAAGGGCGTGGGCACGCAGAAGAAATTGAACTACGTGACAATTACCGATTAATGAAAAATGGCGTATTCACCTCTTGTTTGACAGGAGATAATTCTTGGTCAATTGAAGCAAAAGAAATGCGCCAATATATTCAAGAAGAATATGCAGAAATGTGGCACGCACGTTTGAAAGTACATGGCGTACCAATTTTCTACACGCCTTATTTACAACTTCCTATTGGCGATCGCCGTCGTTCTGGTTTGCTAATACCAAATTTTGGCACTTCTAGTCGTGATGGTTATTTTTATGCTCAACCAATTTACTGGAACATTGCGACTAATCTTGATGCGACTTTCACACCTAAATATATGTCGCATCGTGGTTGGCAACTTAATGGTGAGTTTCGTTATTTAAGCCCAATTGGAGAAGGTAAAATCGCAGGCGAGTATTTAAAGAAAGACCGCTTAACAGATTATAAAAGCGATAATCGCTCACGCCATTTATTCTATTGGACACATCATTCCAGTTTCTTACAAAATTGGCGACTCAATTTAGATTACACGCATGTAAGCGATAAACGCTATTTCTCTGATTTTGATTCTGCTTATGGTTCCAGTACAGATGGTTATGCAAATCAAAATTTACGCATTGCTTACTATCAGCCTAATTACAATTTGGCGATTTCTGCAAGACAATTCCAAATTTTTGATGAGGTCGAGATTGGGCCTTATCGCGCATTACCTCAAGTAGATTTCAATTATTATAAAAATAATTTAGTGCATGGTTTATTCGACTTTAAATTATTTTCACAAGCCGTTCGCTTCGATAATGACAGTGCACTCATGCCAACGGCATGGCGTTTTCATCTTGAGCCAAGCTTAAATCTGCCACTTTCAAATCGTTATGGTAGTTTAAATATTGAAACTAAGCTCTACGCTACACATTATAAACAGCGTAAAGGAAGAGGCGAGTATGCGGAGCAAGTACAAGGTACAGTAAATCGTGTCTTACCACAAATTAAAGTCGATTTACAAACTGTACTAGCAAGTAATAAAACCTTTATTAAGGGCTATACTCAAACACTTGAACCACATATTCAATATTTATATCGTCCATACAAAGATCAAAGTCATATCGGCTCAAAGCGTAACAATGCCTATTTAGGTTTTGGTTATGATTCATCGCTATTACAACAAGACTACTTCGCATTATTCCGTGATCGTCGTTATAGTGGGTTAGATCGCATTGCTTCAGCAAATCAATTCACGCTGGGCGGTACAACACGTTTTTATGATAAAACAGGCGAAGAACGTTTTAACTTATCTGCGGGTCAAATTTATTATTTACGTGATTCACGTATTGATTCTAACCCTGATAATAGTAGTTATGGACGTTCCTCTTCTTGGTCATTAGAGTCTAACTGGAAAATTAATGACCAATGGCGCTGGCAAGGTAGTTATCAATATGACACTCGTTTAGATAAATCTGCATTAGGTAACTTTACTCTCGAATATAACCCGATGAGCAATAACATCATTCAATTAACTTACCGTTATGCAAGTCAAGAATATATTGACCAAAACTTAACTGCTGATGCAAACCGTTATGGTCAGGATATTAAGCAACTTGGCTTAACTATTGCATGGGAATTAACAGATAATTGGGCTGTTGTCGCACGTCATTACCAGGATTTAGCGTTGAAAAAGCCTGTTGAACAATATTTAGGGGTAGAATACAGTACTTGTTGTTGGGCAATTAATGTGGGGGCGAGACGTAATGTCACTAGCCGTCAATATCAGGCTGAAAATGAAATTGTGTATGATAAAAGTATCGGGATTAATATCGAGCTACGTGGTTTAGGTAGCGATGATCACAAAGGTAATATTGAAAAAATGCTACAAAGAGGAAAACTACCTTATTTACAAGCATTTAGTCTCTACTAAATCTGCATTCAATTAACTTATTAAGGCACTGATTCCAGTGCCTTATTTTTAGACGAAAAGTGCGGTCTATTTTTAGCAAATTTTGTTTATTATTAATAGTACTTATAACTCAATCGTCGTTTCTTCAATTTTGACTTGAATAAATTCTGCATCCTCTTGCATTTTACGATAACGTTGCTTAGCATGCTCGAGTTGATAAGGCATAAAAGGAAAAGAAAGAAAACTCGTCAAAAAAAGCAACCAAAATATTCTCCCATATTCATCTATCAAATAATGACGTTGCTTTTTAACATATGCCTCAATATGTTCATCAAATAAATTTTGGTAACAAGCTGAATTTTTCACACACATTTTCTTAATAAAATCTTCACCATTCACTGTTATAAATTGCAACTCAGATAAGGTATAATGCCCCTCATTCGGGAAACCACAATGTGCAGTATAGCAATGATTATTTCTGTGCTTTACTTCAATATATTGATTTAACTTACCATAAACACGATTGTCTTTAATCTCAACAGTCAAATCATAATAAGATGCATATTTTATTCCTGCATCATTAAAGATAATAAGGTTTGCTTCAATTAATAACAAAAACAATCCAAGAAAACCAAATATCCCCCAATGAATAAAAATCCATTTCTTATGGCGATAAAAAAGAAATAAAAAACGCTGTAAAAATGCAAATTGTTTATCTGTCATAACGATTTTTGTGTGCTCGTTTATATTTCTAATTTTTAGATAAATATTGAAAAAATAATAAAGAAAATCTGATTACATTTCAATCTATTAGCCCATCTTACATCATATTTTATGTTACTTACTTCTTATCATACTCATAAGTTCAAACTAAGGATACGCTACTTTATTTTGCTTACCACATAAGGCTATGTGATATGAATTAACGGAGTTTTTGTTTTAGGCGCCCCATGCCAAACTATCTATTTACTTTGAGTCTATTTGATACAACAGTAAAAATATACCAGATCTTTTTCAAAACGGACATCCAGCAGCCTCTTAGTACCATCCTCAAGGATCGACACAGCTAACGCGCTGTGCTATAAAAAAGAACCGCACTTTATTCCAACTAAAGTGCGGTATATTTTAATCATATTTAAGCTCGCCGATACAATCCGTTTTCAGTAACAATTAACGCCTGCAGCTCTAATTCTAATAATTGGATCAATAAACTCTCTACGGATAAGTCCAGTTTTTGTGCTAGCTCATCAATTCCAATCGGGCTATAGCTAATCTGTGCGAAAAGATCTGGATAGGCAGGCTCAATGGAAACCTCTGTTTGTTTCACATTCGATTGATAAACATGTGTCATTAATGTTTCAGTTGGCTGACAAAGAACTGATTGTGTCGGCGCGCTAGTGCAACTTTCAACGTGGCATAGTGAAAGATTGTCTAACATATCCTGTACATTTTCCACTAAAAATGCACCTTGTTTAATCAATTGATGGCAACCTCGACTACATTCATTTTGAATATTGCTTGGTAAAGCAAAAACATCACGATTTTGTTCCAATGCATAACGCGCTGTAATTAATGAACCACTGCGCTCATTTGCCTCAATAACTAACGTACCTAAAGATAAACCGCTAATGATACGATTACGGCGTGGAAAATTCTCTGCAAGTGGTGGTTGACTGGGTAAAAATTCTGATACTAAAGCCCCACCATACTCCACAATACTCGTGGCTAAATGTCGATGTTTGTAAGGATAGAGATACTCTAAACCACTGCCCAAGACTGCAATTGTTTTTCCCTGTATATCCACTACGGCTTGATGGCAAAATCCATCAATACCTAATGCTAATCCACTAGTCACAATAAAATTTGCTAAGCTTAACTCTGTAGCAAAATATTTTGACCAATATTCACCATAGTGAGAGCAATATCGGCTGCCCACTATCGCCATTTGAGGTCGAGAGAGCACAGAAAGATCCCCTTGAATAAATAGTAATGGCGGTGCACTATCAATTTGCTGTAATAAATAAGGGTATTCGGCTTGCCAATAATGTATTATCTGATTCCCAACTTGTTCTGCCCAACACAACGCTGGTTCAATGTATTTCATTTCTGGTTGTTGCCAACGCCTAATTTGTTGTTCTGTCCAGCCTAATTGTTTTAATGCGACAGTATCATATTGTAATAAATCATCCATGCTGACTTGGGTTAACAAATGTTGAATACGTGCAGCCCCTAGTCGTGGAATCTGGTTCAGCCGTAATAACAAATTAATCATCTGATCCATCTATTTTCACTCTTAACAAAAAGAAAAGAATGTAAAGTGCGGTCTGTATCTATTCACTTTTGATGTTCTGAATTTGTGAATAAGATCGAAAAATAAAAAAATCTGCAACTCCAAAGAGATGCAGATTAATCTGAGAGCAATAAGTGAGGGGAAATAATTATTTTTGTTCTACACTAAAACCAGACTCAACACCACTCATATCAGGTAATTGGTGTGCAATACCTTTATGGCAATCAATACAGGTTTTACCTTCCTGTACTGCCAAAGTGTGCATTTTCTCCGCCACTGTTTTTTGTTGGCTAAAATCCATATTCTCAAAATTATGACAGTTACGGCATTCTTGTGAATCATTGGCTTTTAATCTTGCCCATTCACGTTCAGCCATGTGTAAGCGACGAGAATTGAATTTATCAATCGTATCGGTATATCCCATCACATGTGCGTAAACTTCACGGCTTGCTTGTAATTTACGAATCATTTTAGGGATAAATTCATGTGGTACATGGCAATCTGGACAAGTTGCTTTCACACCACTACGATTTTGATAATGGGCAGTATGTAGATATTCAGGATAAACATCATTACTATGGCAACTCACACAAAACTCTTCCGTATTAGTTTGCTCCATACCATAGTTGAAACCTACCCATGAAACGATCCCAGCAATAAAAGCAAGTGTAATCAAGGTCCCTACCGCAATACGACTTGGCGTGCGGAACCATTTCCAAAAGCGTTTAATTAAGTTCAACATAATTCAATCCTTAACTTATTTGCCGAAGCCAGCCATTGGTTTAAATTCATTTTGAACAATAGGTTCCACATCAGATTGAGAGACATGGCATTGTAGACAGAAGTAACGACGTGGAGATGTGCCCCCAATAATATTTCCATCCCGATCCATAAAATGGGTTGGGCTAATACGCGTTGCGCCAGTCACACGAGAAGCTTCTGGACTATGGCAAGTTAAGCATTGGTTAATATTTTTAGTGACTTGATAATTTTTTGTCGCATGTGGCACCATTGGTGGCTGATTCACATAGTTCAATGGCGATAAACCACTTTCTTTAGGTGCACTGTGAAACGCAGGCTCAACATATTCTGGTGAATCTTGTATACCATGTCCAACTTTCGCCTCTTCAGCCTGTGCAGCGAAAGCAAAAAGTGCGGTTAAAATTAAGATACTTTTTCTCATTTTGATCACTCCCCCGAATGACTAATTGAATTATTAAATCGAGTTGTAAAGATAAATACTTTCTCAGGGCAAACGTCGATACAACGTCCACAACTGATACAATCTTTTGAAAGCACTAATGGACTTTCATTATTTTTTCCATGTAAAGGTGCACGTAACACTTGTGGTTCAGGGCAAACGTTATAACAATCCATGCAGTTATCACATTGACTACGATGCTCTACTTTAATGCGCAATATTCCTTTTGCGCCAATGACACCATAGGCTGCACCAATTGGGCATAAATGCCCACACCACCCGTGTTCAACAATGAATAAATCAAATAAAAAAACCGCTAAAACAAGCCAAGCTGTCGCGCCAAAACCATAAATTAATGCTCGCCCTAGAGCAGCAACTGGATTTAACCATTCCCAGAGTAATAAGCCACTGACTGCACTACCGATAAGAATCATTAACAAAATACCGTAGCGTAACCCACGAGGTATTTTCGCCGATTGACGAATCCCTAGTTTACGTCTTAGCCAAGCTGCCACATCGGTCACAACATTTAATGGGCAAACCCAAGCACAAAATACTCTACTACCAAGCAATGCATAACTAGCGATAACAATGACAACACCTAACAGGGCAGTCATCGTTGGTAGAAATCCCGTAGCAAGACTTTCTGCCATAATTAAAGGATCAGACATTGGGATAAGATCTAAAAAAAGGCTACTACTATAATTACCCTTTAAAATCCATACACCTAAATAAGGTCCGCTTAAAAACATTGCTAAGATACTCAGCTGGGTTAAACGTCGCCAAAATAAAAAACGATTCACATACCACCAGCCTAATTTTTCTCGCGCTTCTTTGCCTGTATATTTTGGTGAATTTGCCATTACAAACTCTCTGGTAAACGAGTTGGTAGAGTAATAATGCCTTCTGGCGCAAGTGAATGACCTGCTTTTTCTTTCTCTTCCCAACCTAAACGATAATGTTGCCCTAACATACCTTTTGCTAAATCCATTGGTAACACTTTGATTGCAGCAATTTCAAGCACACAAGCTTCCTCACATTTACCACAACCTGTACAAGCACTTGAATGGACAGTTGGGATAAATTTTGCATGTTTATCAGAACGATCATTATGTTGCATTTCAAGCGTAATCGCTTTGCCAATCAAAGGACAAACGCGATAACACACATCACAACGTAACCCTTGCCAGTTCAAACAAGTTTCCTGATCGAGTAGGACTGATAAGCCCATACGTGCTTCATTAATATCTGTCGCTTGATTATCTAATGCACCTGTTGGACAAGCTTTAGCACAAGGAATGTCTTCACACATTTCACAAGGTTTATCACGAGCAATAAAATAAGGCGTGCCTGCTTCCATCGGCGATAACAAGGACGCCAAATGTAACATATCGTAAGGACAAGCTTGGACACATTGCCCACAGCGGATACAGGCTGCTGAAAAGGCCTGCTCATCGGCAATAGCAAAGGGTGGACGTAATGCTACACCTTCTCGTGCTAAACTTTGTTTTTGTTGCAATCCTAATAGCAAGCCAACACCAGCTAACCCACAGGCTGTGCGGGTAGCTTCTTTAAAAAATCGACGACGTTCGGGACTCACAACAGGTTTTTTCATTTAGTTTTCCAACCGCACTTACTATTTAAATAATAAGTGCGGTCATTCCTCATTAAATTTAACGAATTACGCTTTTTCCACTTTTACTGCACATTTTTTGAAGTCAGTTTCTTTTGAAATAGGATCAGTCGCATCTAAGGTTAAATAGTTTGCTAGCTGACCAGCATCAAAGAAAGTGGTATAAACTAAGCCTTGTGGCACTTTGTTACGTCCACGTGTATCTAGGTGAGAAATAATTTCACCACGGCGTGAACTTACTTTCACTTTGTCACCATGACGTAAACCACGTGCTTTCGCATCTAATGGATGCATCCAAACCAAGTTATTTGGGAAAGAACGGTGTAATTCAGGTACACGACGAGTCATTGTACCTGTATGCCAGTGCTCAAGTACACGACCAGTACATAACCATAAATCGTATTCTGCATCTGGTGCTTCTGCTGGTGGCTCATAAGGTACAGACAAGATAATTGCACGTTTGTCTGGGTAACCATAGAACGCCACGCCTTCACCTTCTTTAACATACGGGTCATAGCCTTCACGGTAACGCCATAAGGTTTCTTTACCATCAACTACTGGCCAACGTAAACCACGTGCTTTGTGATAAACTTCGAAGTCTGCCAAATCGTGACCGTGACCACGACCAAACGCAGCATATTCTTCAAATAGCCCTTTCTGTAAATAGAAACCGAAATGTTCTGCTTCATCGTTTAAATAACCCGGTTTATCTGTTGGGACTTGGAATTTGTCTACTTGACCATTGCGGAATAACACTTCATAAAGGGTTTTGCCTTTATATTCAGGATTTGCTGCCAAGACTTCTGCAGGCCACATTTCATCAGTAGTAAAATATTTAGAAAACTCAACTAATTGCCATACATCAGATTTAGACTCACCTGGCGCTTTCACTTGTTGATACCAAAATTGTGTACGACGCTCAGCATTACCATAAGCACCTTCTTTTTCTACCCACATTGCGGTTGGTAAAATCAAGTCTGCGGCTAATGCAGAAACTGTTGGATAAGGATCTGAAACGATAATGAAGTTTTCTTCATCACGCCAACCTGGAAAACGCTCCTGATTAATATTTGGACCGCCTTGCATGTTATTGGTACACATTTGCCATAACACATTCATTTTTTTATCTTTTAAGGCTCGGTCTTGTGCAACAGCATGGTAACCTACTTGTGTTTGAATCACACCTTTTGGCAATTTCCAAAGCTTCTCTGCTTTTTCAACATGTTTTGGATTAGTCACCACTAAATCTGCTGGTAAGCGATGTGCAAATGTACCCACCTCACGTGCCGTACCACAAGCTGATGGTTGACCTGTCAATGAGAATGGACCACAACCTGGTTTTGAAATCTTACCAGTCAATAAATGAATGTTATAAATCAAGTGGTTAGCCCATACACCACGAGTATGTTGGTTAAAGCCCATTGTCCAGAATGAAACAATATTTAAATTTGGATCAGCATACATTTTTGCTAATGCTTCAAGCTGTTCTTTTGGCACACCAGAAATTTCATGTGCTTTTTCAAGCGTGTATGGTGCGACTAATTTTTTATATTCTTCAAAATCACTATCGTGCATTTTGCCAGCAGTTTTGACATTTTTCGCAGCTTGCTCTAATGGGTGCGTTTCTCTTAAGCCATAACCGATATCTGTTTCACCACGTTTAAACTTCGTATGTTTCTGAATAAAGTCATGATCAATTGCGTTATGTTCAATTAAATAATTCGCAATGTAATTCATAATGGCGAGATCTGCCTGTGGTGTGAAAATTATGCCTAAGTCAGCTAATTCAAATGAACGATGCTCAAAAGTAGAAAGCACAGCAACTTTTACATGAGGGTGAGATAAACGACGATCAGAAATACGTGACCACAAAATTGGGTGCATTTCCGCCATATTAGAACCCCAAAGTACGAAGGCATCTGCTTTTTCAATATCATCATAACAACCCATTGGCTCATCCATACCAAAAGTACGCATAAACGCAACTGCTGCTGATGCCATACAGTGACGTGCATTGGGGTCAATATTGTTTGAACGTAAGCCCGCTTTGAATAATTTTGATTTGGCAATTCCTTCAAAAATGGTTGATTGACCAGAAGTAAACATCCCTGCACCATTAGGGCCTTTTTCTTTCAGCGCTTTTTTGAATTTTTCTGCCATGATGGTAAATGCTTGATCCCAAGAAACAGGCGTAAACTCCCCATTTTTATCAAACTTACCATTTTTCATACGCAACATTGGTGAAGTTAAGCGGTCTTTACCATACATGATTTTCGGTAAAAAATAGCCTTTAATACAGTTTAAACCACGGTTTACTTCTGCATCTGGGTCACCTTGTGAAGCAACAACACGACCATTTTGTGTTCCGACTAAAACACTACACCCTGTTCCACAAAAACGACAAGGTGCCTTGTCCCATTTGATGGTTTTATCAGTAGCCGCCTCTACATTTTTGACTGGAATAGCCAATCCTGCTACTGTTGCCGCAGCAACTGCAGCATTTGTTTTCATAAAGTCACGACGACTTAAAGTCATATTCATAGCGTTTCCCCCACTATATTGAATCGTTCTATGTTTTATTAATTTTCATCTTGTTGATGGTAAACCAGCGATACATCAATGACGCCATCAATATCTCTTGTCGCTTCCATTTGCTCATGTAATACGTGTTTATCGTGTGATTGCATGACAACAACAAGTTTCCCCTTTTCTGCATCAAACACGGGAATTTCAGTATGTGGCATCGCTAAAAGTGCGGTCTGAATTGCATCAATTTTGTTTGGCTTACCTTGTACAATTAAGCCACATACATGCCAATCTACTGCATTTTCCATTGTAATTTGTTCAGTCATTTATTCTTTCCAATTCATTTACCGTAAATAACACGCTGATTGCTGACACAGGACAACCTTTAATACATGCGCCACAACCATTACAACTTTCAAGCTCAAGGATTGGCTGTGAAACACCACCTAACTGTCGTTTAAAACGAATTGCATGCATTTCACAACTATCTTCACAGCTTCGACATTCAACAGATTTTTGCGTCAAACAGTTCGCACTAATCTCAATTTTATGTGACCATGCTGGCTCATTTCTGGGCCTAAAAATGGGCTGCGAACAAGCTTCTATACATTTTTGGCAAAACGTGCATTCTCCTCGGCTAAATTGCACTTCAGGAAAACCACCATCACCTTTTATTAGAATTGTCGTTTCGCAAACATCAATACAGGCATCACATCGCGTACAATCTCGGATAAAACGTGTATTTTCTACAGACCAAGGTAAACGGATCCCTTGAAAACCCTGTTGTTTTACTTGTTCTGATTGGAGTGAAGTTAAAAACTGCCCACGTAAAAAATGGCGACGAGGTAAGTTTTCAACGGTCATTACACATTCCTTTCATTTAGCTTTTTCTAGACTTGTCATTATGGAGAGAGGGGTCGAGATTCATACTACCCAAATTGAGTATTTAAAGAAAAAACACCATTTTTCTTGTGCTAGATCAATTTTTATTTACAGGTAAAAAAACAAACATTTTTTTGCTAAACTACGTTTCTCAGTTCAATATCAAAAGGTATCTTGTGAACATCAAACATTCGGTTTCGACAAAACTTGCTAATTACTTATTTATTGTGATTATTTTTGCAGGTGTAATCACTTCATTAAGTCTAATGATTATGGCGAGTAATAAGTCTGATGCAGAGTCAATTAATATATCAGGCTCGCTACGTATGCAGAGTTATCGTCTATTATACGAGTTGGAGCAACACCCTGAACTCGTTGAAGCAAGCCTACGCCAGTATCGAGTAAGTCTACACTCACAAGCCTTGTTAGAAATTGCTCACCAATGGTTCGTTCCTAATGCAGTTAAGTCTTCTTACCATAATTTAATTAAGCGCTGGGAAAGTATGGAGCGCTATGCCAGACATCGAGATATTGCTGCTTATAAAACTGAAATCACAGATTATGTTGCGCAAGTAGATCAATTTGTTTTTACATTACAACGTTTTGCTGAACAAAAATGGATCATTGCCGTCTTAGTCATGTCTTTGTCCATGTTCTCAATTATTGTCATGGTTTCTTATATTGTCTGGTATGCACGCAAAGAAGTAGTATTGCCTTTAACACAGCTAACGCGTGCCAGTATTCAAGTTCAAATGCGTCAATTTAACCACGTTAAGGTCAATACCAAGAAACAAGATGAGCTAGGGAGTTTAGCGCGTGCTTTTACACAGATGTCGAGTGAATTAGAAAAACTGTATTCTTCATTAGAGGAAAGTGTGAATGAAAAAACGCAAAAACTCCGTCAAACTAACCGCTCTTTAACGATGTTATACGAAAGTTCGCAACAATTAACCATCAATAATGTTGATGAGTTCACATTACAACAAGTCCTCAAAAATATCTTTATTAGTGAGCATTTACGCTATCTCTCACTCATTATTGATGGTGCAGAACATTGGAATTTAGCCTTTGGCAATAAACAAGCTAACCAAGATTGCCAACAAGTAGAATTAACCATTGAAAATGAAAAATTAGCCGTACTTTACTGGCAGGCTGGTTTACCTTGTCCTGACCCACGTACGATGCGTAATATTGCTCAAATCTTAAGTCGAACACTTTACTTTCATAAAACACAGCGCCAACAACAGCAATTACTATTAATGGAGGAGCGCTCAATTATCGCGCGTGAATTACATGATTCCTTGGCTCAAGTTCTCGCATTTTTACAAATTCAACTGACTTTATTAAAACATAACTTAAAACAAGATGATGAAAATGCAAAAACCAAAAGCTTGAGTCTTATTGCAAATTTTGAGCAAGCATTACGTGATGGTTATGTACAACTTCGTGAGCTATTAGCGACTTTCCGTCTGACGATACAAGAAGCCAATCTTAAATTAGCATTAGAGCAAGTCGTGGATTCTCTACGAGGACAAACAGAGATGCAAATGACAGTACACTGCTCCTTGCCTTCACAAAGTTTTAATGCACAACAGCTCGTCCATGTATTACAAATTGTGCGAGAATCTATATTAAATGCGATTAAACATTCAAAAGGCAGCTTAATTGAAGTGATTGCACATACTAATCAAGACGGCGAATATGAATTGATTGTTCGTGACGATGGGATTGGTATTCCAAGTTTAGACGAGCCAGATGGACACTATGGCTTGAATATCATGAATGAACGTTCCGCACAATTAAATGCAAGTTTACACATTTCTAAGCGCACTTCAGGTGGAACAGAAGTAAAAATTACCTTAAACCAAATGGGAATGTAAAATGAAAAAGTTATTTTTATCCTCATCATTTGCTGATGTGATGGACTTATTTATCCACTTTATTGGCGATATTCGAGGAAAAACGATTACTTTCATTACCACAGCAAGTAATGTAGAGAAAATCACGTTTTACGTCGAGAACGCGAAACAAGCCTTCATCCAACAAGGCGCTCAAATAGATGAACTTGATGTTACAAAAGTAACTTTTACACAAATCAGTGACAAACTCAATCACAATGATTTTATCTATGTCAGTGGGGGAAATACTTTCTTTTTGTTACAAGAGTTAAAACGAAGTGGTGCAGATAAATTAATTATTCAACAGGTCAATGCTGGGAAGCTTTATATTGGAGAGTCTGCTGGCGCAATGATTGTCTCAGCAGATATTAATTATGTTGAACTCATGGACTCTCGAGAGCCAGCAGCTGATTTAGTTGATAACAAAGCATTAAACTTAGTCAAGTTTTACCCTGTACCACATTATACAAACTTCCCTTTTATAGAAGCAGCACAACATATTATTGACACTTATTCGGCAACATTAAATTTAATACCAATTACCAATACGCAAGCAATCGTTGTGAATAATGATATTGTAGAAATCAAAACTCAAAACTAACAGGATAATCTATGCAAAGTCTACAAGAGTTTCACACTTTTTCATTACCTGTCTATGCTCAACAGATTGTTGAAGTTACAAGCATTGAACAACTTCAGCAACAATGGTCAGCATGCCAAGCAGCTGGACAACCTACATTATTTTTAGGACAGGGCAGTAATGTTCTCTTTTTACGCAATTTTAACGGCACAGTCTTCCTCAATCGCTTACTCGGTATTCAACACAGCGAAGATAACCAATTTCATTATTTACATGTCAATGGCGGTGAAAACTGGCATCAACTTGTAAAATGGTCATTAAAAGCAGGTATAAACGGTTTAGAAAACTTAGCGTTAATCCCTGGTTGTGTTGGGTCTGCACCAATCCAAAACATTGGCGCCTATGGAGTTGAGTTTAAAGATGTTTGTGATTATGTCGATGTGCTTGATCTGAGCAAAGGTGAACAATTCCGTTTAAGCCACGAACAATGCCAGTTTGGTTACCGTGATAGCATATTCAAACATGACTATGTTAATGGTTATGTGATTGTTGCTGTGGGTTTAAAGCTAGCAAAAGATTGGAAACCCGTCTTAAAGTATGGTTCATTAGCGAACTTAGATCAAAGTGCGGTCACTTCTCAGCAAATTTTTGACGAAGTATGCTCAATACGTCGCAGCAAGCTACCTGATCCAGCTGAATTTGGTAATGCGGGCAGTTTCTTTAAAAATCCTGTGGTTTCAAAAGCAGATTTTGACAACTTACAGCAAGAATATCCAACTATTCCACATTTTCCGCAACCAGATGGTTATATTAAGCTTGCTGCTGGCTGGTTAATTGATCAATGCGATCTCAAAGGCTATCAAGTTGGTGGTGCAGCAGTTCACCAACAACAGGCCTTAGTGTTAATTAACAAACACAATGCCACAAGCTCTGATATTGTGGAATTAGCCCATCATGTACGTCAAAAAGTTGCACAGCGTTTTGCTGTCTGGTTACAACCCGAAGTTCGCTTTATTGATGAAAATGGTGAAGTTGACAGTGAACAAGCAATTAGTTAAGGAGATAACTCATGGATTTCAACACAATTTTAACTCGCTTACCCACGATTGAGCATTTAACAGGACTCGCGATTATGGCTGGCTCGACACAAGTCCATTACATTCCTGCTGTGACTGGAAAATTAGGCTCATTACGTGTTTATTATGCATTAGCGAAGGAGTTTAATGGGAAATTAAACCGCATTTCAGCACAAAAAGGGCTAGCACTTTTCGCCGAACATACAGAAGATGCGAAACAAAACACAGGAAAACACCCTAATATTGACTTACTATTCCATGTCATTGCCAATGATCTAGAATACCACTTAGTACCGCAATCATGACGACACGATCTTCAATCTCATTTCCTATTCCAATTAACTATTTTGGAATTGTTCTTGGACTTTCTGCATTGAGCCTTGCATGGCGTTATGCTGCGCCAACTTGGTTTTTTGCAACAATCATCAGTGAAAGTGTATTTAGCCTAGCGACTCTAATCTGGTTTTGCTTTGTTTGTGCCTATCTTTACAAATGGACACGTAGTCTATCTGATTTTAAAGTAGACTTACAACATCCTATCTTAGGTAGCTTTATTAGCTTAATCCCAATAACTACAACGCTTATTGGAATAGGGTTAATGCTTTATTCGATGCCTGTAGCGATACTATTAATCAGTATTGGCATTATCACTCAACTCTCATTTGCCACTTATTATATTGCAGGGATGTGGCGAGGCACTCATCAAGCTGAATACACGACACCTGTCATTTATTTACCAACTGTCGCCACTAATTTTGTCAGTGCAACTGCATTAGGTACGCTAGGATACGATGAACTCGGTATGCTCTTCTTTGGAGCTGGCTTTTTTTCTTGGTTAATGTTAGAGCCTGCAGTATTACAACGTTTACGCACTTTACAACCTATCCCTGAGCCTCTGCGTCTTGGTATTGGTATCCAACTTGCACCTGCATTTGTTGGTTGCTCTGCGTATTTAGCCATTAACAATGGTGAAATCGACTTCTTTGCCAAAATGCTTATCGGTTATGGTTTATTGCAATTACTCTTTTTAATTCGCTTACTGCCTTGGATTTTTGCTCAGGGCTTTACCCCCGCTATGTGGGCATTTTCATTTGGTCTTGCCTCTATGGCAAAAGTCAGTTTATTTATGTACCAACAAGCAGCAGATCCTCTTTTTTCAGGGCTTGGGCTAGCACTATTCTGTCTCGCAAATTTAAGTATCGGATTTATGCTTATCCGTACATTTTATTTGCTCTTCACAAGTAAATTCTTTATAAAATGACGACCTACTTAATACTTGAGCGACTAAAGTGATACTCGCTCAAGTATTTGCTTTTCTAACACCTCTCCTTTGAATAAATACAGGCTAGTTCAATAAACTATAAAATCTATTATATTTCACCTCCCCAAACGAGGAAGAGTTGATAACAAATGTAGGAAGAGATAAAAATATTTATATCACGCTGCAGCATATACTCGTTTGTTTAAACTTTTCAGTAGTGGATTTCTTGCTTGCTACGACAAATATCCCCCTTCGCCCTCCCTCATATTCAATTATCTATCGACCTCACACTTTTGCTTATTGGAGTAAAAGTTTAAATTTGTCTTGCTTTTGGTGTTTTCATGCAAAAATCTTCAAATCCTGCTCAAAAAGTAGTACTTTCTTTGAACAAGATCAGGAAATCACACCTGCCTTTTGATTACAATCAATCTTATTTTCAATCTTATGAACGAGGTCACCTATGGACATCAAGCAATGCTTACAAGTAATAAAAATAGCGCAGAACAGGCATTTTGTTTTCTTCTGTTTATCTATTATTTTTGCCGCTATCATGACTATGCTACTTTCTGATGCAAGTTTCACTAAAGTACAAAACTATGTGCTGTTCTTACTATTTTTTGCAATTAGTCTATGGGTCACTGAGGCAATTCCTCCCTTCTCAGTCAGTATATTAATCGTTGGCTTCCTAGTGTTGATTATGGGAAAAAGCGAAGCCTACGATGCGATTCAATATCTACAAACTTGGTCTGATAGTGTCATCTGGCTCTTTCTTGGTGGCTTTTTCCTTGCAGAAGCCATGAAAAAAACCAAACTTGACCTGCTGCTGCTCAAAGCAGTATTACCTAAATTTGGCCATAATCCTGTTTATGTGTTATGGGGGTTAATGCTAGTGACTGCGACAATGTCGATGTTAATGAGTAATACAGCAACAACAGCTATGATGATCGCTACGATTAGTCCTTTATTCACTCGATTAGATAAAAGCTCTAATTTATCTAAAGCCTTGCTCTTAGGTATTCCTGCGGCAGCCTCCGTTGGAGGTATGGGAACCATTATCGGTTCAGCACCTAATGCTATTGCCGTTGGTGCGCTTGAAAAATTAGGTCATCCTATTTCATTTTTAGAATGGATGATGGTAGGTACACCACTTGCTTTAGTCTTACTGTTCATTTTTTGGCGTGTATTAGTCAAGAAATACCAAGTCGATAAAACTGAAAGTCTCGATTTCAGTTTTTTACAAGAAACTACACAAGTCCATTCTAATCGCATCGAAATACTGCATAAAACGATTGTCTTGGTTATTCTTGCTATTACGTTATTCTGTTGGTTGACATCTAAATGGATTGGCATTCCTGTCGCCGCTGCTTCAGGGATTCCTATTGTTGGACTGACTATGACAGGAGTTTTAGGCGAAAAAGATATCCGCCAATTACCTTGGGATACCTTAATGCTAGTTGCGGGTGGTCTTGCATTGGGTTTAGCAATTGAAGAACAACGCATTGCAGCACACTTTGTTGAACAAATTAGCCATATTCAAGTAAGCTTTATGATGCTCCTAGTCTTATTTGGCTTTATTACAGTGATCTTATCTAACTTCATGAGTAATACTGCAGCAACAACGATCTTAATCCCAATGGGTGTCTCTTTATTAGCTATGGTTGGTGGCGTAGATATTAATCCGATGATCCTACCACTTGTAATTGGCTTAAGTGCCTCTTGTGCACTCTTCCTTCCTGTTTCAACACCACCAAATGCTATTGCATTCAGTACAGGCTTAATCAAACAAGCTGAATTCCGTTTAGGTGGTGTCGTTATTGGTTTCTTAGGACCTGTTTTAAGTATTTTATGGGTACTTGCGTTATCTACCTTCTTATAAAATATAGTATTATTGATATTCATCTCAAACATACCGCACTTTAAGACAAAGTGCGGTATAATATTCGACATAACCTATAAATACATCTATTCCTTTTCTATACGATAATTGGAACTTTAAGGTAAATTTATAGTCTAATCTTTACCCATTCCATAAAGAGTATGAAAAATTGGCTCTCATGGGATTTTATGTTATAACTACACTCGGAAATTTATCTTTCACTTTCTAAGAAGGAAAACAATGAACAAAGAAACACAAACCATGATGTTGGTTCCACAAGGCAGTATTGAAGCATATATTCGTGCTGCAAATGAATATCCAATGCTTACCGCTGAGGAAGAAAAGGAATTAGCGGAGCGTTTGTATTATCAAGAAGATTTGGAAGCGGCTAAAAAGCTGATTCTTTCACATCTTCGTTTTGTTATCCATGTAGCGCGTGGTTATTCAGGCTATGGCTTACCTCAAGCGGATTTAATCCAAGAAGGTAATATTGGTCTGATGAAGGCCGTTAAACGCTTTAATCCTGAAGTAGGGGTGCGTTTAGTTTCTTTCGCTGTACATTGGATCAAAGCAGAAATTCACGAATATGTATTACGCAACTGGCGTATTGTAAAAGTAGCAACCACGAAAGCACAACGTAAATTATTTTTTAATCTACGTAAAACAAAACAACGCTTAGGTTGGTTTAATGAAAATGAAGTAGAGATGGTCGCAAATGAACTTGGTGTTTCTCCTGAAGATGTGATGGAAATGGAATCACGGATGACAGGTTCAGATGTTGCTTTTGACTTACCAACAGATGACAATGAAGAAACCTACTCACCATCATTATATTTAGAAGATAAAACCTCTAATTTTGCAGCAGAATTAGAGAATGAAAATTACGAAACACAAGCCACTGAGCAATTAACTGTTGCTTTAGAAGGGTTAGATGAACGTAGCCTAGATATTATTAAAGCGCGTTGGTTAGATGAAAATAAAGCAACATTGCAAGATCTAGCTGCAAAATATAATATTTCAGCAGAACGTGTTCGCCAACTTGAAGCTAACGCACTGAAGAAACTGAAAAGTGCGGTTAACTTTTAATAAAGTTTAACATACAGAAAAAGCCAAAGTTTTGTACTTTGGCTTTTTTATTACCTTCGATAAAAATGTAAACATTTCATTACAAAAAAAATAAACCCATCATTATCTTATATCAAAATAAGAATAAAACTGGCTTTATTATTCCTCTATTGCTAATATAAATATATATCTATAAAAATGTAAATATATATTTACAATTAATCATTCTGATTAAAAAAGGAAACTATCGTGAATAAAACAGCTGGCAGTACACTGCTTGTATCAGGCACTATGATTGGTGCAGGGATGCTTGCAATGCCTCTCACTTCAGCAGGCATTGGCTTTAGCTTTACTTTGGTCTTATTAATTGCACTGTGGGCATTACTCACTTGTACTGCACTCTTATTTGTCGAAGTCTATCAAACTACTGACGCAGATGCAGGTATTGGCACATTAGCCGCACAATACTTTGGTCGTTTCGGACGAATTGTTGCAACAACAGTATTACTCGTTTTCTTATATGCATTATTATCTGCTTATGTTACAGGCGGGGGTTCAATTCTTGCTTCAAGCCTACCTACTATTGTCAATGAGAATACAACATCCAAAATCGCTATTGGTATATTTACTTTATTTTTTGGTGCATTTGTTATTATTGGTACAAAAAGTGTTGATGGTATAAATCGCTTATTATTTTTCATCATGCTCACAACATTTGTATTTGTACTGTGTCTGATGTTACCTAAAGTTACTGTCAATAATCTGATGGCGATGCCTATTGATAAAGCCTTATTACTCTCAGCAAGTCCGATTTTTTTCACTTCTTTTGGTTTCCATGGTTCAATTCCAAGTTTAAACCATTATTTACAAGGCAACGTGAAAGCACTACGATTTGCGATTCTCACAGGTTCAACTATCACTCTGGTCTTTTATATTGTGTGGCAATTTTCGACTCATGGTGTGCTGAGCCAATCTCATTTTTTAGATATTTTACAACAAGATCCAACGTTAAATGGCTTAGTGAATGCTAGTTTTCAAATTACAGGCAGCACAATGTTAGCGCAAGCCGTGAAAATTTTCTCAGCTTTAGCTTTAATTACTTCGTTCTTAGGCGTGGCATTAGGGTTATTTGAATGTATTGAAGATCTATTAAAACGTGTCTTTAATATTTCAGGAAATCGAATGATACTAGGCATATTAACCTTTCTACCACCATTACTTTTTGCTTTTTTCTACCCACAAGGGTTCGTCTTAGCCCTCAGTTATGCAGGTCAAATGTTCGCTTTCTATGCTGTAGTGTTACCTGTTGCTTTAGTTTGGAAGGTTCGTCAGATACACCCTAACCTACCTTATCGAGTCAGTGGCGGTACACCTGTACTAGTGCTTGTTCTTATACTTGGTGTGGCAATTACATTGATTCCGTTTATTACGAGAGCAGGCTATTTACCACAAGTTGTAGGTTAAGCGTTTCCTTCTGCCTGAAGAAAATTGACTATAAAAATTCAGTAAGAATGTTATAGTGAGCAAATAAAATACAGGTCAAATGGAATAAAATATGAATATCAGAACTTTTTTCAGTACAACTTTATGTATCGGCACACTACTTAGTTCGACAATCACATCAGCAAATACGTCTATTTATGTTGAACCACCTGCAATTGAAAACGTGACTAATACAAGCTCTTACGTTTCGTATATGTACCGAACCGAAGCTTTACGGAGCCAATGGATTGGCAATAACCCCATGTTCTTTATTCGATTATCAAGTATTGATACTTTTGGTGATACACGTACTGCTTTAATCGCCACGTTATTAAATGGTGCTTATGCTATTGAGCGTATAGCAACAAACTGCAATACTAAAGAAACCGTGATTAAAACGAAAGCGATCTATGATGCAACAGGTAAATTAATTGAGTCCAATAACCAAGACATTAACCTTGGTCGTCCAATTCCAGATAGTTATGTCGCAGAGGCTATTTTAGTGATGTGCGATGCATTAGCACTTGTTCCTGGTAATCCCAATGTACATGATGAAAAAATTAAAGCCTCTGTTCCATTTATCAATATTATTAATGAGCATGTAAGAGGTAAAAGCGTCAATCGTGGAGCAATCATAGTAGATAATATTGAGGACTATTTTAAATCTCAACTCAATAGAAAAAAATAAACAAAAGGGTTTATTTCATCAAATAAGCCCTTTATCTTTAAAAAAGTAATAACTTTTTACTCAGCAAGCAGTTCTTCGAGCTCCTCTTGAAGAGCTAACCATTGCATTTCAATCTCCTCTAATTGCTTCTTATGACTGACTTGTTCAGCTAACAGCGTAGTCAACTTATCTTTATTTTCCGCTAAATACAGCTCACTTTCGCCAAGCTGTGTTTCTATCTCTACTAACTTAGTTGATAAATTGTCCATCTGCATTTCAAATTGTTGTAGTTTTTTGCGTAGCGGAGCCGTCTGTTGTCTTAATTCTGCTTCACGACGTTTTTGCTCCTTACGATTCACACTACTTTGATTATTTTCTTGCTCAGCTTGTGGTACTAGCTTTGAATCTGGCACACGAGACAATTCATTCAACCACTTTTGATAATCGTCTAAATCACCTGAAAACTGCTCTACTTTTTTATCATGTACTAAATAAAACTCTTCTACTGTATTACGTAATAAATGGCGGTCATGAGAGACCACAACTAATGAGCCTTGATAATCTACTAATGCTTCAGTAAGTGCTTGGCGCATATCAAGATCTAAATGGTTAGTCGGTTCATCAAGTAACAATAAATTCGGACGCTGCCAGACAATAAGCGCTAACACTAAACGAGCTTTCTCTCCACCAGAAAAAGAGCCAACTACCTCATTGACTTTATCACCCTTAAATGCAAAACCACCAAGATAATCTCTTAGTTGTTGTTCCGTCTGCTGTGGTGCTAATTTTTGCAAATGCCATAATGGACTTTCATCTGCACGTAAAGTATCTAATTGATGCTGAGCGAAATACCCCAATTGTACACCCTTAGCAAGCTGTATTTGTCCAGCCAGCGCAGATAGCTCACCTGCTAATAATTTAATCAATGTTGATTTACCTGCACCATTTTTACCTAACAAGCCAATTCGTGAGCCTGGTACTAAATTCAACTTAATTTTTTCTAAAATCTCGACCGCACTTTTGCCATCTTCCGTCACATAGCCTGCGCTGACTTGCTCCATCGACAGCAGAGGATTTGGCAAAGCCAATGGATCACGAAACTCAAAATGGAATGGATTATCTACATAAGCAGGCGCAATCAACTCCATTCGTTCTAGTGCCTTTACTCGGCTTTGTGCTTGCTTTGCTTTGCTGGCTTTTGCTTTAAAACGATCAATATATTTCTGTAAATGTGCGACTTTTCGCTGTTGTTGACGATAAAGGGCTGTTTGTTGCGCCAGTTTTGTGGCTCGCTGTATCTCAAAGGAAGAATAATCCCCTGTATACTCATTAAGCTTTTGATTCTCAATATGCAAAATTTTATTGACGATCGGATCAAGAAAATCACGATCGTGAGAAATCAATACTAATGTACCTTTATATTGTACTAGCCAACGCTCTAACCACATCACAGTATCTAAATCTAGGTGGTTAGTTGGCTCATCTAACAATAATAAATCGGAAGGACAAAGTAGGGCTTGTGCTAAATTTAAACGCATCCGCCAGCCACCTGAAAAGGATTTTACTGGGCGTTGTAATTCATCTTGACTAAAACCCAAACCATGTAATAAAGCAGCCGCACGTGCATGAATAGTCCATGCATCAATTGCATCAAGTTGTGCATGTAAATAGGCAATTTGATGTCCATCACCTTCTTCATTAGCAAGAGCTAATGCCTGCTGTAAGCGGCAGTATTCACGATCACCCTCAATCACATAGTCTAATGCGGTAGTATCTAATGCTGGCGTTTCCTGATTCACCCAAGACAACGCCCAATTGTTTGGAAAACTGACCTCTCCCCCTTCTGCACTCACCTCTTGTTTGAGTAAAGCTAATAAAGAAGACTTTCCACAACCATTTTTCCCCACCAGACCCACTTTTTGTCCAGGATTAATCGCAGCAGAGGTATTGTCGAGCAAAATAGATTGCCCGCGTTTTAAAGTTAAATTTGTAAAAAAAAGCATTGCTTGTCAGTATGTCTCGTTCAACTTTTATTATAGAATGGGGTATTTTCTACTTTTTTATCGGAGTTGCCAATGTTTGATTCACTCATCGTGCAGTTTGTCGTATTGTGGGCAGTTATAGATCCTATTGGTTCAGTACCCGTTTACTTAACCAAGACCGTCGGTCTGTCAATTGAAGATAGACGAAAAATTGCCTTAAAAGCAGTTGTTATTGCAAGTGGTATTTTAATGTTCTTCTTAATTTTAGGTCAGGGTTTATTAGAAGCCATGCAAATTCCACTTACAGCTTTCCAAATTGCAGGTGGCTTGGTACTCCTTTTATTTGCGTTAACAATGATTTTTGGTGAGGGAAAACCAGAACATGAGATGCGTATGTCATCTAGTTTAAGTGAATTGGCAGTTTATCCTCTTGCAGTACCTTCTATAGCCTCTCCTGGGGCAATGATGGCCATTGTATTATTAACAGATAACCACCGTTTTAGTTTTTTTGATCAAGTCATCACAACAATTATTATGTTAAGCATTTTGTTTATTACCTACATCTTGTTACTGATGGCAAATAAAATCCAGCGCTTAATAGGTAACACTGGTGCGGCAGTGATTAGTCGGGTAATGGGATTAATTCTCGCTGCTGTCGCAATTAACAATATGTTAGTCGGTATTCGTGACTTCTTTACACAAGTAGTATAGCGACTCAAAATAAGTGCGGTCAAAATTGTGAAAATTTCTACCGCACTTCTCTCTAACGAAACTTATTCAACTGCCCAATCAACTCTCGACTTTCTAAAATCAATACATTCGCATCGTTTTTCTGTTGCACAATGCCCATAAATAGCAAGTCGGTAATAGCATGTTGTGCTGTACGAGAGGCAATAGAAGAACTACGGAATTTAGACTCATCAGCCACTGAATAAAGAACATAATCAGCCAGCTGGTGTAGGGGATTTGTTTGTAATGCTGTCAATGCAATGATTTTGACTTGATGGGCTCGTGCATTTTCTGCTGCCAATAAAATTTCTCGATGACGACCTGAAAATGAAATCAAAAATAAAGCATCTTGTGATGTCAAGCTTTGGCTCATTGCAAGTTGTGCGTGCGTATCCGTTTCAGTCACAGCGGGAAGCCCAATTTTAGTCAGCTTATAGAATAAATCCTTAGCAACCAAGGCAGAATTGCCAATTCCCATTAATTGAATCCGCTTAGCCGATAATAAACATTGGATAACAGCGGCAATCTGTTTAGTAGGATTTAAACTCAAGCTTTCTTTTAAAGCTTGCTGTTTTTCTAGAAAAAGTTTCTCGGCAATTTCGGTTAAATCATCTTGATCAGTAATCGTGTCATGTAAATGAATACGCTTTTCTTGTTGTGCTTCCTGTCGAATTAATTCTTCACTAATCGCCAACTTAAAATCACTAAACTTATCCGCTCCCAATTTCTGGCTAAATTTAATGATCGCAGATTGACTCACCTCAACTTGCGCCGCAAGTACCTTTGATGAAGAGGATTTTACAATATTTGGATTCTTCAAAATAAAATCCGCAATACGTTGTTCATTAGGCGAAAGTGAATGATAGGCATGCTTCAATTTAATTAAAAATCCCATAGCTCCTCAAAATAACGGATAAAAAGTGAGCAAGCTCACAGAATGAATAAATAATTCCCTAAGATCATCTCATTTGGAATAAAATAATCCAAGATAAAGCTATTTAAGGAATTTTTTATGCAAAATACAATTAACGAGCTCGTAACAGAAAGTCGAAACCCATTCAGTACAAATATCGATCAACTTTCAACTTTAGATATGTTAGCAGTAATTAATCAGGAAGATCAAAAAGTTTCCTTAGCAGTCGAGAAAGTCTTACCTGAAATTGCTAAAGCAGTTGATGCTATTGCTGAAACTTTTATGAAAGGGGGGAGATTAATTTATTTAGGCGCGGGAACATCAGGGCGTCTAGGAATATTAGATGCTAGTGAGTGCCCGCCTACATTTGGTACACCACATGAACAAGTCATCGGTTTAATTGCAGGTGGTCAATCAGCAATTTTAAAAGCAGTAGAAAATGCTGAAGATGATCGGAGCGCAGGTGTACAAGATTTAAAAGATATTCAATTAAGTAAGCAAGATGTACTAGTTGGTATTGCAGCAAGTGGGCGTACGCCTTATGTGCTGGCTGGCATTGAATATGCAAACCAACTAGGTTGTGTGACCGTTGGAATTAGCTGTAACCCAGATTCCTCTCTTGCCAATCTTGCTCAAATTGCTATTACACCAATAGTAGGCGCAGAAGTCATTACAGGATCATCACGGATGAAAGCGGGTAGCGCACAAAAATTTATCCTCAATATGCTTACTACAGGTGCCATGATTAAAACAGGTAAAGTATTTGGTAACTTAATGGTTGATGTCGTAGCAACGAATGCTAAATTAGTTGAGCGACAAAAAAATATTGTAATGCAGGTAACACAATGTGATTACAATCAAGCAGAGCAAGCATTAGAACAGTCTGGAGGTCAATGTAAAGTGGCTATTGTAATGTTGTTGCTCAATATGTCAGCGGAAGAAGCCAAAAATTGTTTGGCTGAATCCAATGGTTTTATTCACCAAGCATTAACTTCAGTCAAATAAGGCAAGTTAAAAAAGGAGAAGATTATGGCAATCATAGATAATGCGATGATCCACAGGCTGATGCAGTTATTAGGTGGAAAGAGCAACATTCAAACTGTCACTAACTGCATGACCCGTTTACGGGTGACACTACAGCAATCATCTGCAGTTAAGATAGATGAGCTTAAAAAAATCGACGGAGTGTTAGGCGTAGTTGAAGCCGATGAGCAATTACAAATCATTCTTGGTCCAGGTAAAGCGGCTAAAGCCGCAGAACTATTGAAAAGTATGGTAGATAGCGAAATCTCCTCACCATCACTCAAAGACATCGCTCGAGAACAAAAACAACAAATTAAATCAACGCAAACAAGCAATATTCACCAATTCTTTGCTAAGTTTGCCACTATCTTTACCCCTCTGATTCCTGGTTTTATCGGGGCTGGTTTATTACTTGGTCTCGCAACTGTTTTACAACAAGCTTTTGTTACTGGTGTAGAAAACCCAAACGGCTTTTTAGTTGATTTAATTGCCTATATGAAAGTGTTCAGTAAAGGCTTGTTTAGTTTCTTGAGCATTTTAATTGGTTATAACGCAGCAAAAGCCTTCGGTGGTTCAGGGGTAAATGGCGCAATTCTCGCCTCACTCTTTATTCTTGGTTATAACCCAGAAGCCACCAAAGGCATTTACTCAGGTCTTAGTAATTTCTTTGGTTTAACCATTGATCCCCGTGGTAATATTATTGGAGTATTAATTGCAGCAATTGTGGGCGCTAAAGTTGAGCGGTTTGTTAGAAAATTTATTCCAGATAGTTTAGACATGGCTCTCACTTCAACTGTCACACTCCTGATCATGGGCTGCTTCACATTCTTATTTATCATGCCTATTGGCGTTTATTTATTTAATGGCATGTCTTGGCTATTCTCAAACCTCAATGGTAATCCATTCGGTTCTGCAATATTAGCAGGATTATTCTTAATATCCGTCATGCTTGGTATCCATCAAGGTTTCGTTCCTGTGTACTTTGCGTTAGTCGAGACACAAGGCTTTAATGCACTTTTCCCGATATTAGCAATGGCGGGAGCAGGCCAAGTCGGAGCTGCGCTAGCACTGTACTTCAAAGCGAATAAAGATGCCGTATTACGTACTCAAATTAGAGGAGCAATTATTCCTGGTTTCTTAGGTATAGGTGAGCCATTAATTTATGGTGTGACATTACCACGGGTAAAACCTTTTATCACAGCGTGTATCGGAGGGGCAGCTGGCGGATTCACAATTGGCTTAATCGCTTATTTAGGCTATCCAATGGGATTAAATACCGTATTCGGTCCATCTGGCCTATTAGCAACACCATTAATGACATCGCCGATTGGTGTTTTCCCTGCTATTCTGACTTACTTATTCGGTACAGTAGTTGCTTACGCTACAGGCTTTATTACAACTTATTTCTTTGCCACAAAAGATGTTGATTTAAGTTAATTCATTGTTGTACTTCATTATACAATATACCTTTCCTAAGGCTTTAGTTGGGCAGATATAATCTGCCCATTTTATTCCAACAAAATATTAACAAAATCGACCGCACTTTTATGTATCCGCAAAAAAGGGGCATAGCCCCTTATTATAATTGAAAATATCAGTTAGCCTTTAAATACTGGTAGCATATTAAACATCGCAAGGAAATGGAATAATGCTGTAGCAATACCAAATAGGATTACAACAACAATTGTGAAATTACCACCAGCAACTTTAAATCCTATATCGCCATTTGGCATCGTACGTGATTTTCTGGCGAGTAATGCTGGGATGATACAAGTCCAAATTGTTGCAACTGCACCTGCATAACCAATCGCTTTTAAGAAACCAAGTGGGAAAGAAACTGATAAAATTAATGGTGGTAAAAAAGTGACTGCCCAAGATTTAAAACGACCTTGTTTGCTATTATCAAACTTAAAGAAGTCTGCTAAGAAATCAAATACTCCTAAGCCAACTCCAATGAATGAAGATAAAATAGCAGCGATAGAAAATGCATTAATTGCTTGTTTTACTGATGCTGATTCAATCACATTACTGAGCGCACCAAGTAAGACATCTAAATTACCACCACTTTCAAGTACAGGACCAAATTGATCACGTGGTAAATTCCCAAAAATTGAGATAATCCATAATAAATAAAGCGCTAACGCAATCGCAGTCCCCCCTAAAATAGCGTATTTTGCTTTATACTCATCACTATAATAAGCACGCATTGTTGCAACAGAATGGTGATAACCAAATGAAGTTAATGCCACAGGTAACAGTCCCATCGCATACATTGCATAATTTGAATCAGCCCCTTTTGTATCAAATAAAGTCGCTAAATCAATATTTACAGTCAGACCAAATACACTAAACACAAATGACAATGACATAAACACGATTAGTATCACAGATACACGGTCAACAATACGTGTTGAGTGCCAGACAAAGAACGAAAAAACTAAAACAAAAATGACAGACCAAATACGTGCATCGAGCTCAAAAAATGGCGCTGCTAATCCACTTAAAATACCACCTGAAGCAGTCGTATAAGCATAAAGCAAAATACCACCCACAAAATAAACAGCTAAGTTATTAATCAGATTTACTGAATTACCAAGCATCGCTTTAGTTACAGTATTAAATGAAGCACGAAGATCATAATGTTTATAAGCTTCTAACAATAACCAACCTGAAACTGTCATTGTTAACATCGTAAAGCAGATAGTAAGAATGGACCAAATTGTCCATGCACCTGCACCAGAACTTGGTAAGCCTAGCATTCCTGCGCCGACACACACACTGGCAATAATACAGGCACCACCGAAAATTGAAGGCGTCTTTTTCATAATGCTTTTCCTTTTTTATGAAATAAAATGAAAAATGCAGTTTCTGTTTTCAGAAACTGCATTAAGTTTTTTATACTTCTTTTAAGCGTGCCGTAAAGTGACGCAACACTTTTGGCTCATAAGTAAAGGTTAGCCCTTTAATATTTTCTGCATTTTCTTTTACCTGCTTAAATGCCTCAATAATAAAGTCCATATGTGTCTGCGTATAGGTTGCACGCGGTACAGTTAAACGCAATAACTCAGCTGGGCAAGGAAGTTGTTTACCCGTTTTTGGATCACGCCCTAATAAGAATGAGCCAATTTCTACCGCACGAATACCTGCTACTTTATAGAGTTCACATGCTAATGCCTGAGCAGGGAATTGATCAGCTGGAATATGCGGTAATAATTTACCTGCATCGACGAATGCCGCGTGTCCACCTGGCTGTTGACAAACAACACCTATTTCTTCTAAACCATTCACTAAGTATTCTATTTGATTAATACGATAAGCTAACCAATCTTGACGCATACCATCACGTAGACCTACTGCTAAGCGCTCCATAGCACCGCCCTCTAAACCACCATAAGTTGGGAAGCCTTCTTGTACTACACAAAGCGTACGACATTCGTTATACACATCTTCCATTCGTTTATCTTTGAAACACAATAGCCCCCCCATAGGTACCATCGCATCTTTCTTCGCAGACATTGCTAATGCATCAGCATACTTATAACTTTCATAAGTAATTTGTTCAATTGTCCACTCTTTATAACCTGCTTCACGTTGTTGAATAAAATATGCATTTTCTGCAAAACGTGCAGAGTCCATAATTACAGGAATATCGTATTTCTGTGCAATTTCATACATCGCACGCATATTTGCAAGTGATACAGGTTGACCACCTGCTGAGTTACAAGTAATCGTACAAACAATATAAGGTACATTTTCTGGACCAACTTCTTTAATACCTTGTTCAAGTTTTTCTAAATCGAAATCCCCTTTAAAATCCGCATTGACACTGGTATCAAACGCATCTTTAGTATAAACGTTACGAACTGTAGCGCCATTGATTTGACTATGACCTTGTGTAGTATCAAAGAAATAATTGGAGAAAACCACCATTTTACTGCGATCTAAGCCTTTTTCTTGCTCACGTTTTTTAATTAATACAGGAATATAAATTTGTTCCGCACCACGCCCTTGGTGAGTAGGAATCGTATATTCATAGCCAAAAATCTCTTTCACTGCATTAGCAAGAGCATAGTAACTGCGACTACCACTATAAGCCTCGTCTCCACGTAACATGGCTGCCTGCATTTCTTGTGTGACAGCACCAGTACCACTATCCGTTAATAAATCAATAAACACATCTTCACTATCTAATAAAAATGGGTTCATACCTGCTTTTAAAATTGCTTCATCACGATATGCACGTGTTGTTCTTTTTACAGGCTCAATAACACGAATACGAAATGGTTCTGGTAAATGTTTGAAGTTTTCCATAATAAAATCCTTAAAATTGAGATAAACAATATCTAAGAATAAATAGGCATTTATTCTTTATCTTAAATTGAGTAAATAAATGAAAAATTGAGGATTAGAACATTATGGGAAAAAAGAATGATAATTTTGGATCGACAATAATCCAAACTTGATTAGGTGATAAAATTGACATCATAAAATTATCCTTTTGTTTAGTAAAAGATAACAGCTTATGGTTGAGAATGAATCTCGGTTGTAAATTAACCACTAATGATTAATTTGTCATCACTAAAATATAAGAGTTGTGAGTCTAATCACAAAAATAATAGACTATAAAATAAAAATATTTCCTCAGAGTAAAATACAATATAAAAGCAAAACTCTTTTTATTTCAAAAGAATATAACCAACCAGAAATAATATTCTTAAATAGCATAAGGAATAATTTGTGACATCAATCATGTGTAAATTTTGACCTAGACCAATAAAACTTGGATTAAATTAACCGCTCTTCTTTTTTGTGACCCATATCAAACTTTTTCTACGCAAAAAGAAGTAATATTCCACATTATTATTTAAAAAAAAGGAGTCTTAAAATGACAAATGCAGAACTTCTGCAAGAAGGCTTAAATCTGATGTTTGCTGGTGTAGGATTTGTAATGCTATTTTTATTTATCCTGATTTACGCTATTGAACTCATGTCTAAGTTGGTCAATCGTTTCTTTCCAGAACCTGTTTCAACTCCCACAACAAAAACAACAACACAATCAGATACTCACGATTTAGCACATTTACGTCCTGCTATCATCGCAGCGGTCATACATCACCGTCGCCAACAAGGACTCAAATAACTTAAAAGGAAATAAAAAATGACTACTCAAAACAAAAAAATTGCTATTACTGATGTCGTATTACGCGATGCTCATCAATCTCTTTTCGCAACGCGTATGCGCCTTGATGACATGTTGCCAATCGCACATGAGCTTGATCAAATTGGTTACTGGTCACTTGAGGCATGGGGTGGAGCAACTTTTGATGCCTGTATTCGTTTTTTAGGCGAAGATCCTTGGGTGCGTTTGCGTGAGCTAAAACAAGCAATGCCAAATACACCATTACAAATGCTATTGCGTGGTCAAAATTTATTAGGCTATCGCCATTATGCCGACGATGTGGTTGATCGCTTTGTAGAGCGCTCTGTAAAAAATGGTATGTCAGTCTTCCGCGTATTTGATGCCATGAATGACCCACGTAATATGAAACAAGCATTACAAGCAGTAAAACGTAATGGAGGACATGCACAAGGCACATTAAGTTATACCACAAGTCCAGTACATAATTTAGAAACTTGGTTAAATATTACTGAACAACTATTAGAAATCGGGGTAGATTCTGTTGTCATTAAAGATATGTCTGGTATCTTAACACCAGTAGAAGCCTATAAATTAGTGAGCGAAATCAAACAACGCTATGATGTTCAGCTTCATTTACATTGCCATGCAACCACAGGTATGGCAGAAATGGCGTTACTCAAAGCAGTAGAGGCAGGTATTGATGGTATTGACACATCAATTTCTTCGATGAGTGGTACTTACGGTCACCCATCAACCGAAGCATTGGTAGCTACATTACAAGGCACACAATATGATACAGGATTAGATATTAATAAACTTGAACATATTGCGGCTTATTTCCGTGAAGTCCGTAAAAAATATGCCAAATTCGAGGGGCAGCTTAAAGGCTCAGATAGCCGTATTCTAGTAGCACAAGTGCCAGGTGGGATGTTAACTAACTTAGAAAGTCAATTAAAACAGCAAAATGCCTCTGATAAGCTTGATGAGGTCTTAAAAGAAATTCCTCGCGTACGTGAAGATTTAGGCTTTATTCCACTAGTTACCCCAACTTCGCAAATTGTCGGTACACAAGCGGTGATCAACGTATTAATGGGCGAACGCTACAAAACAATAGCTAAAGAAACTGCGGGTATTTTAAAAGGCGAATACGGTCGTACACCTGCACCAGTTAATGCTGAATTACAAGCGAAAGTACTCGATGGCGCACAAGCAATCACTGATCGTCCTGCGGATCATATTGCACCAGAAATGGACAAATTAGCCGATGAAATTAAACAACAAGCAAAAGAAAAAGGTATCAAGCTTGCTGAAAATGAAATCGATGATGTCCTTATTGTGGCTCTCTTCCCTCAAATTGGTTGGAAATTCCTTGAAAATCGTGGTAATCCAGATGCCTTCGAGCCAGCACCAACATTAGAAACAGCGAAACCAGTAGAAAAACCAACGGCACCAACAACAAAAGCCGCTGCGAGTACTGGTCCTGCTGTATATACTGTGGAATTAGAAGGTAAATCATTCGTAGTGAAAGTGACTGATGGTGGTGAGGTAAGCGATATTACACCAACCACACCAGCGCAACCAACACCACAGGTTGTACATCAGCCTACTCCAGCGGCTACTAGTGGCACACCTGTCAATGCACCAATGGCGGGTAATATCTGGAAAGTGGTCGCAAAAGAAGGTCAACAAGTTGCGGAAGGAGAAGTGTTATTGATTTTAGAAGCAATGAAAATGGAAACAGAAATTCGTGCAAGCCAAGCTGGTACAGTACAAAGCATTAGCGTAAAAGCCGGTGATACAGTTGCTGTTGGTGACACGCTAATGACATTAAGCTAACGAGGTTGTTATGGAAAGTATTCTTTCATTATTGCGGGGCATGGGAATTATGCATCTTGAGTTAGGTCAAGCATTAATGATGCTGATCAGCTTAGTGCTACTCTGGCTCGCCATTGCACGAAAATTTGAGCCTTTATTGCTGTTACCAATTGGCTTCGGTGGACTGTTGTCAAATATCCCTGAAGCAGGGCTAGCGATGAGTGCTTTAGATAATTTATTGCATTCAGGCAATACTGAACAGCTAGCAATTGTAGCAGCAAAACTCAATACAATAGCGGATCCTGAAGCAATTAAGTTAGCAATAACTAATGCACTACCTTCTGTCCAAAATGAATTAGAAGTGATGGCAGGTGACATGGGATATACTGCAGGTGTATTAGCTTTATTCTATAAAGTTGCTATCGGCTATGGCGTTGCCCCTCTCATTATCTTTATGGGTGTTGGTGCTATGACTGATTTTGGTCCATTACTTGCTAATCCACGTACATTATTACTTGGTGCAGCAGCTCAGTTTGGTATTTTTGCAACCATCATCGGTGCATTATTATTAAACTGGACAGGGCTCATCAGCTTTACCTTACCACAGGCTGCAGCAATTGGGATCATTGGTGGAGCTGACGGTCCAACCGCTATTTACCTTTCAAGTAAACTCGCACCTGAATTATTAGGTGCTATTGCGGTTGCTGCTTATTCTTATATGGCATTAGTACCTCTTATTCAACCACCAATAATGAAGGCACTGACAACTAAAGCCGAACGTAAAATTCGCATGGTACAACTACGTGATGTAAGTAATCGTGAGAAAATTTTATTCCCAATTGTGTTAGTCACTCTCGTTGCATTATTGTTACCTGATGCAGCACCATTACTTGGTATGTTCTGCTTTGGTAACTTATTACGTACTAGCGGGGTAGTAGAACGTCTAAATGATACCGCACAAAATGCGTTAATCAATATTGTGACAATTTTCCTCGGCTTATCTGTGGGTTCAAAATTAGTTGCGGATAAATTCCTCCAACCACAAACATTAGGCATATTACTGCTAGGTGTTGTTGCTTTTGCTATTGGGACAGCAAGTGGTATCTTGATGGCAAAATTGATGAACAAAATCTGCAAATACCCAATTAACCCATTAATTGGTGCTGCTGGTGTATCGGCTGTACCAATGGCAGCACGCGTTGCGAATAAAATTGGCTTAGAAGAAGATCACCAAAACTTCTTACTCATGCATGCTATGGGACCGAACGTTGCAGGCGTTATTGGTTCAGCAATCGCTGCTGGAGTGATGTTAAAATATGTTTCAGCAATGATGTAACATATAAAAAAGATCAAAGAGCGGTTAACATCTAAAAAATGTTAACCGCTCTTTTTTATCTTTGTTGACTTAAGGCAAGAGTTGTTCCAGCGCCCATAATTCATCTAATCTTTCACGACGACGAATGAGGTGAACTCTATCACCATCTACCATGACTTCTGCTGTACGCGAACGTGAATTATAATTTGATGACATACTTGCCCCATAAGCACCTGCTGAACGTTGTGCGAGGTAGTCACCTTCAGCGATCGCTAACTCCCGTTCTTTGCCTAAAAAATCTGAGGTTTCACAAATTGGTCCAACGACATCATATATCTGTTTTTCTCGTACTAAAGTGCGGTCAACTTCAATGATATTCATATATGCCTGATATAAAGCTGGACGAATCATATCATTCATACCTGCATCAACAATTGCAAAATGACGGCTTTCATTACTTTTTATGTACTCCACTTTTGTGACTAAAATTCCAGCATTTGCAGTAATAGCACGCCCGGGCTCTAAAATGATCTCAAGATCTTTATAGGCTTGTAATTTCTCTAATAATGCTGAGGCATATTCTGTTGGATGTGGTGGCATCTCATCTGTATAAGTCACGCCTAAACCACCACCTAAGTCCAAATGTTTAAGAGAAATACCATCTTGTTTTAACTGTTCCATTAACACAATTAAACGATCAGCCGCATCAAGAAAAGGCTGTAATTCAGTTAGCTGAGAACCAATGTGGCAATCCATACCTGTAATTTGAATATGTGGTAACTGACTTGCTAAACGATAAACTTCACGAGCTTGCTCAACACTCACCCCAAATTTATTTTCTTTTAAACCTGTTGAAATATAGGGATGTGTGCGTGCATCGACATCAGGATTTACGCGTAATGAAATGGGGGCAATTTTACCCATTTCAGCAGCAACTTGGTTGATACGTCGTAATTCGGCAAGAGACTCCACATTAAAACAACGAATTCCAACTTCTAAAGCGCGAGCAATTTCAGTATGCGTCTTAGCTACACCAGAAAAGACCACTTTACTGGCATCACCACCTGCTGCTAATACTCGCTCCAATTCACCTTGTGATACAATATCAAACCCCGATCCTAGACGAGCCATCACATTTAAAAGTGCAATATTGGGATTAGATTTGACAGCGAAACAAATTAAATGTGGATGATCACCTAACGCTTTATCAAAAGCATGCCAATGACGTTCTAAGGTTGCACGCGAATAAATATAAAGTGGTGTACCAAATTGATTAGCAATTTCTTGGACAGATATGTTTTCTGCCATTAATTGCTGTGCCTGATATTGAAAATAATCCATTGCTTACCTGCTATTTTACTGTGTCTTGTTGTGTTTTTTCTGGAAAATAAAGAGGTCCTTTTACACCACAACTTACAGTTAAGACACAAAGCGCAGTTAAGACGAAAGCGGAAACCCATTTTTTCATTTTATTATCCTTTATTGTTGACATTGACAACACTTTTTACCATTAAATCTCCCTTTGTGCTATCACAATAATACGAAAATCTTTATAATCTTTATTTTTAGCACGATGAATAAGAGGAATTTATGAACATTACGGAATTTCATCAAAATATTGAGCAAGTTTGGGCGACAATTGAAGAACAATTAGAAACACAAGATTGCGATGTAGATTGTGATACACAAGGTTCTGTTTTTAGCATCACCTTTGAAGATCGCAGTCAAATTGTTATCAATAAACAAGAACCATTATTAGAATTATGGCTCGCCAGTCGCGTTGGTGGATTCCATTTTAGTTTTAAAAACAATGAATGGGTGAGTAGTGATGGCAAAAAATTTTGGGATTGTTTAGAACAGGCTTGTGCGGCGCATGGAGAATCTGTGCATTTTCGCTAAGGATAAAGCATGAAAATCAAACAAAAATGGCTCCTTTTCACTGGTGTATTCAGTGTCATTTTCAGTACAACGACCTTAGCACAAGGTACAGAAAAGTTTCGTCCTTATCAAAGCAAAACACAAGTGCTACTAACAAAATCAGATGATTTTGTGGGTCTGTTGGGCTATGAAGAAAACTATTTAATGGCAACTTATTCGAACGGTAACTTTCAAAAAAAAGATAAGACACGTAAAGATGAAATTAAGTTTAAAATTAGTTTAGCATTGCCACTTTGGCGTGGTATTTTGGGAAAAAACTCTGTATTAGCAGCTTCTTATACACAAAAATCGTGGTTTCAACTAAGTAATGTCGATGACTCATCTCCATTTAGAGAAAGTAATTACGAGCCACAACTTTTTCTAGCGTGGAAAACGCATCATCTCCTCCCCTTAGGTTGGGAAATGCAAGATATCGAAACGGGTATTAATCACCAATCAAATGGTCGTAACGATCGCGAAAAATTATCACGCAGTTGGAATCGTATTTATGCGCGTATGTCAGCTACAAAAGGCAACTGGACAATAGAAATTAAACCTTGGTGGCGGCTTCCTGAAAAAGCCAAAACAGATGGTAATCCTGATATCAGTCGATATCGAGGCTATGCTGACTTGGCTGTAGGATATTATTACCAAAATCATCAAATAAAACTATCAGGACATTATAATCCAACGTCTAACAAAGGTGGTTTAGAGGCAAGCTATAGCTATCCAATCACTAAAAATATTCGTTTCTATACTCAGTATTATACAGGCTATGGTGAATCTTTAGTCGATTATCAAAAAAATATTCAACGTATTGGTATAGGTATTTCATTAAATAATGTGTTCTAATGAAGTGCAACAACATATAACAAAAAGTGCGGTCGATTTTAATCAAATTGCGTTAAAACGGACCGCACTTGATGTCTTACATTCTGTTTTTGGTTATCAACATTTCCGACTTGGACAAGAAGAAGTCATCAATGCGACATTACAAGGTAAAGATAGCTTCGTCATTATGGCAACAGGTAATGGCAAATCATTATGCTATCAAATTCCCGCTTTATGTTTTGAGGGCTTAACATTAGTCATTTCACCACTCATTTCATTAATGAAAGACCAAGTCGATCAACTACTTGCTAATGGTATTGAGGCAGATTATCTCAATTCGAGCCAAACATTCTCTGAACAACAAGCTGTGCACAATAAGATCATGTCAGGTCGCTTAAAACTCTTATATGTCTCGCCTGAAAAAGTAATGACTAACAGCTTTTTTCATTTAATATCCCATTGTCAGGTGAGTTTTGTTGCAATTGATGAAGCACATTGCATTTCACAATGGGGCCATGATTTTCGCCCTGAATATAGCCAATTAGGTGGTTTAAAAAGCTGTTTTCCTAACGCACCAATTATGGCATTAACTGCAACCGCTGATCATGCCACACGTAAAGACATCCTCTTACACCTCAACTTGCATGATCCCTACATATACATTGGTAGTTTTGATCGTCCTAATATTCGTTATACCTTGGTCGAAAAATACAAACCAATGGAACAATTATGCCGTTTTGTGTTAGCACAAAAAGGGAAAAGCGGTATTATCTATTCTAATAGCCGTAACAAAGTGGAAAGAATTGCAGAAAGTCTTAGGAACAAAGGTATATCTGCTCAAGCCTATCATGCGGGATTGGAAGCAAGTCAGCGTGAACAAGTCCAACGAGCTTTTCAACGTGATAATGTACAAGTCGTTGTTGCAACAATTGCATTTGGTATGGGTATCAATAAATCGAATGTACGTTTTGTTGCACATTTTGATTTACCTCGTAGCATTGAAGCTTACTATCAAGAAACTGGGCGTGCTGGGCGTGATGATTTACCTGCTGAAGCGGTACTATTTTATGAACCAGCGGATTATGCTTGGTTGCATAAAATTTTATTAGAAAAGCCCGATACGCCACAGCGTCAAATTGAGGCGATGAAATTACAAGCTATTGGTGAATTTGCGGAAAGTCAAACTTGTCGCCGTTTAGTCTTACTCAATTATTTTGGTGAACACCATCAAATACCTTGTCAAAATTGTGATATTTGTTTAGATCCACCAAAACAATATGATGCTTTAATTGATGCACAAAAAGTCATGTCTACTATCTATCGCGTAGGGCAACGATTTGGTATGCATTACATCATCGCCATTTTACGCGGCCTAAATAATCAAAAAATCAAAGATAATGGTCATGAAACATTAAGCGTTTACGGTATTGGTAAAGAAAAAAGTGCAGAGCATTGGCAATCAGTGATTCGCCAGCTGATTCATTTAGGCTTAGTAAAACAAGTTCTTGATCATTTCAATACGACATTGCAATTAACAGAAAATGCAAAACCTTTCTTACGTGGTGAACGACCTCTTCAACTTGCTATGCCTCGTATCTCTTCATTACAAGCAGCTATCGCACCACAAAAAAATGCCCATAATCATTACGATAAAGATCTGTTTGCTCGTCTACGCTTCTTACGCAAACAAATTGCCGATAAAGAAAATATTCCATCATACATTGTATTTAATGATGCAACCTTACAAGAAATGGCCCAATACCAACCAACTACTAAAGCTGAAATGCTTGAGATAAATGGCATAGGTGCCATCAAACTAGAACGCTTTGCTCAACCTTTTATACAACTTATCAAATCACATAAAGAAACACGTCAAAAGAATAGTGTTCCTCTCGTATTAGAATAGAAATACAATTTATCATCATTCATTTATATAAATAAAAAAGCACCACTTATTAAGTGATGCTTTTTTTCTCATGAAATAATGATTAGAAATTCACATTCAAACCAATTACAAAATTACGTCCCATTTGTGGAACAAAAGATTGAAATGACGAATGTGAATAAACACGACGATTCAATAAATTATTGCCTTGAATAAAGAATTGATAATTCACTGCAGCTAAATTATTCGCATATTCTAAACCTGCATTTAACATACTGTGCGCAGCCGTTTGATTTTCTCTTGGTGCAACTTTATGTTGTTTATACACATAAATATATTCCATCGTTCCTGACAAATGATCTGTCAATGCTGAACTTGCACGAACCCCTAAACGTGCAGGCGGTACTCTAGGCGCATCTTGATCTGGCTGTGGCGTTGCAATCAAATTAACATGTAAATCATCGGGCTTGTATGTTGGTGGTAAGTCAAATAATTTACCACGCACATAATCACCAAATATACCAACTGTAGTTTCAGGTGTAATCGCATAATCAATACGTCCTTCTGCGCCATAATATTTTGCCTGAGATTGAGTATAACGAGTTTGAGTCAAGTTTCCTTCTCGGCGTAAAATCTGTGAAAAAATGCGATTTTTAAAACGATAATAATAAACACCCAAATTGTAACTTAATTTTTCGCCTGTATAAGCAAGACTGATCTCCGTATTATTTGAGACTTCTTTTTTAAGATCTTTATTACCATATTTAAATGAGTTTGTCGCTAAATTACGTCCATGGTGATAGAGCTCCATGGCCGTTGGTGATCGCTCATTATGGGAATAAGTTAACATTAATGAATATTCTGGTGCTAAATACCATGTCGTTGATAACGAATATGATGTGGCTCTCTCAGTTCGAGGTGAAAGATCAGGATCATTTACTTTTCTTATTGGTTTTCTCGTATTACTGCCATTACATAAAATCGCGAGAAGACATTTTGAACCATCAGCAAGGCCTTTAGCATCTGCAATTGCAGCTAAATCATATTCAATCGCAATTTTTTGTTTTTCTGTTCTAATTCCCGCTTCAAATAAGAAATCTTTCCAACGGAATTGTTCCATTGCAAAAAAACCAACTTGTTGTAACTCATGTTTTGGTAGAACCCAACCTGATTTACGTTGTTCATCCGTAATTTTAGGGGCACAGCGAGGCTGAATTTTGGGTTTCTGACCATAAGGCACTATCTCATAAAGTAGAGAACATTTAGGGACACGTGGTAAATTCGCACTACTCACTTGTTCTTGGTATTGTACCCCCCATACACCCGTTAATCCATTAAACGGTTCATGGAATAATTCAAGACGTAGGTTATATCCTTTTGCTTTAAATAAATTGACAGGTATTGCACCATCACGCTCATCATGGAAATAATCTGTTGATGAATAATTCAAACGCGCTTTCTCAATATATTTTAGTGGAGATTTTAATTCTGCACGAATATCATAGCGCTTTGACTTAAGTTTCACATAAGGACCAGCCATAGAATGATCATGTGGTACACCATAAGGCTGATCATGGCTAAAACCTGAATCATGTACATGATTATTACCACAGTGAAAGTTATGTGGCTCTGTTAAATCAGCATCACCCATCAAATGTGGATATAAATTTAAATAGTAAGTATTTTTAGCATTTCCTCCCCAAATATGAGGTCCACAACTATCATGTAAATGATTATGCCCAGGAATACCATATTTTTCCGCACGCTCATTATAAGATGCACCTATATACCCCTTAGAGCCGATAAAAGAGAGCCCAAACATATGAGTTTTGGTTTTATTATAAGTATCAGGTGCATACTTAAGTACTTTATCAGATTTAAAATAAGGCACATGATAATCGTTTGAATCACGCCCAAGTCCTTCAAATCGTAAGGCAATATGTTCACCAAGACCAACCGTAATCCCTGCCGTACCTAATTTCTCATGGCTATTAGTGTTATAACGTGTACTCAAATCAATTTCATAACCTTTTTCAGGTAATTTGGTTGGGATTCGTTTATCTACAACATTAATCACTCCAGCTGGCGATGCTGTGGCATAAAGTAGTGTTGAAGCACCTCGTACGATTTCAACTTGCTCTGCTAATAATGTATCCACACCGATTGCATGATCTGGTGAGAGTTGCGACATATCAATCACATCAGAACCGTTTTGTAAAATTTTTAAACGAACCGTCTCTTGTCCCCGAATAATAGGGGCACTAGCACCGCCACCAAATTGGTTACTATGAACGCTCAATTCACCAGCTAATGCATTACCTAATGTGCTTGAATTAGCTTTTAATTTTGTTTTACTCACCACTATATCATTTTGTTTTGGCGCACCAGATAGTGGATCACTAGAAACTGTTGTATTTCGTCCCTGCACACTAATTTCATCAAGTAAAATAACTTCATTATTTAAGTTATTTGAATAAGCCAAATTACTTGCTAATAATGTAGATAAAAAAATTGCTATTGGTTTTAAATTATAGGTATCCCGTTGGTTTTTCATAAAAATCTTTTCTCAGTAAAAATAATAAACAATGAATATCAAGAAAAAAACAGCACCTTATTTTTCTTCAAAAAATAAGATTCGCATATTAACGTCAGAATGAAAAAAAGAAAAGAAAAAACTGATATTTTATTTATCTCAGGCTAAAAAAAGAAAAATGACCATATTTTTAATATGGTCATAAAAAGAAAGAAATACTTTACTCAATTAAACTAATTGACGAGCAAATTCTGCTGCTTCTTTAATAAGATGCTCATCAGGACGTTGTTGAGTGTAGAGTTCAAATTGCTCAACAGCTTGTAATACAATAACTTCTGCGCCAGAAATAGTGTGTTTTCCCTGCTGAGTTGCATACTGAATTAAAGGTGTTTGTTCTGGAGAAGCAACAACATCAAATACAACTTTTGCTTGTTCTATAATAAATGCTGGAAATGCTAATTCATTCACTTCCTTACCACCTTCCATACCTATTGGTGTCGCATTAACTAAAATATCTGCGACTTGATTAACCAACTGATCCAGATATTGATAACCATATAAGCTGGCAAGCATTTTGCCTGTTATTTCATTACGTGAATAAATACTAACATTCTCAAAGCCTTTATGTTTAAATGCAGCGACAACTGCTTTTGCCATTCCACCACTTCCTTGAACAAGCACATGCGCTTGAGGCGATAATTGATATTTTTCAATCAACTTTATAATTGCAATATAATCCGTATTATATGCTTTCAAATAACCATTCTCATTGACAATAGTATTGACCGATTGAATCGCTTGAGCTGATTCAGATATTTCATCAATAAAGGGCATACAGCTTTCTTTGAAAGGCATAGAGACAGCACAACCACGAATTCCTAATGCACGTACACCTTTTATCGCATGCTCAATATCAGCTGTTGTAAATGCTTTATAGATATAATTAAGTGCTAATTTTTCATATAAATAATTATGAAACCTTGTACCAAAATTACCCGGTCTACCTGCTAAGGAAATACAGAGTTTAGTATCTTTATTAATCATTTCTTTTACTCTTGTTGACTAAAAAAGTGCAAAAATAAACCGCACTTTCATATCATTGTATTATTAATTATTATCACCATTAAAGTATTGATTCATTTCAAAAGCAGGTTTTGCTTGTTTATCCCGCCCAATAATCCTTGCAGGTACGCCAGCTGCAGTAGTATATTCTGGCACGGGTTGGATAACGACTGAGTTAGCACCAATTTTTGCATATTTGCCCACTTCAATATTACCAAGAATTTTAGCACCAGCACCAATCATTACTCCTTCACGCACTTTAGGGTGACGATCACCACATTCTTTCCCCGTACCCCCAAGCGTTACACCTTGCAAAATAGAAACATCATTCTCAACGATAGAAGTTTCACCAATCACGATACCTGTTGCATGATCAAACATAATGCCACAACCAATTATTGCGGCTGGGTGAATATCGACATCAAATGCGACTGAAATTTGGTTTTGTAAATAAACGGCTAATGCTTTACGGTTTTGCTGCCACAAATAATGAGTAATACGATAACTTTGTAATGCATGAAAGCCTTTTAAATATAGCAATGGCGTTGACCATAACTCGACTGCGGGATCTCGCTGACGTACAGCACGAATATCGCAAGCGGCACTATCAATAATATCAGGTTGGGCTTGATAAGCCTCTTCAATGATCTCGCGCAATGCAATAGCTGGCATAATAGGATTAGCAAGTTTGTTTGCGAGGATATAACTTAATGCATTCCCCAAATTATGATGTTTTAAAATAGTCGCATGAAAAAAACTGGCTAAAATAGGCTCATTTTCAACGAGCTCTTTAGCCTCCTGACGGATATGATCCCACACTTCTAACGGCATTCTTTTGTCCTTGTTTTATTTCTTCAATTATTCCACTTTACGCTCACGCCCAAGTAACGTTGCTGCAACCTCTTGTGCATTTTTTCCACAGAACAAGACTTGATAAACTTGTTCAGTAATTGGCATTTCGACACCTTGTCGCTGCGAAAGTAAATAGGCTTCTTTTGCGTTGTAAAAACCTTCTACAACTTGACCAATATTATCCATTGCCGTTTGTGCAGCAAAACCCTGACCAAGCATAATGCCAAAGCGACGGTTACGCGATTGATCATCAGTGCAAGTCAACACTAAATCTCCTAATCCAGACATCCCCATAAATGTATTTGGATTTGCACCTAAAGAAGCACCTAAACGGCTAATCTCAGCAATACCACGAGTAATTAATGCGGTTCTCGCGTTAGCACCAAATCCCATCCCATCTGACATCCCTGCACTAATTGCAATCACATTTTTAATCGCGCCACCTAATTGCACCCCTATCATATCTTGATTGATATAGACTCGAAAATGCTTACTACAATGAATACGTGCTTGAAACTCTAAAGCAAATTGTTCGTTATTAGATGCTAATGCAATTGCAGTTGGCAAACCCGCAGCAAGCTCTTTCGCAAATGTCGGTCCTGATAGTACAGCTAATGGATACTGTGTACCAAGTTTCTCCTCAATGACCTCCTGCAATAAACGCCCTGAATTACGTTCTAATCCTTTAGTAGCCCAAGCAATACGATGATCTGGTCGTAAGTGAGGTTTTATGTTATCAATCACCTCACCAAAAACATGGCTTGGGACAACAATTAATAAATCTCGGGAGCGGCTCATTGCACTAGATAAGTCTGCCTCAATATGCAATGCTTCAGGAAAATCGATATGAGGTAAAAAAGCATTATTCTGTCTCTCTTCACTCAAACGCTGCATATGAGCAGGATCATGACCCCAGAGGTAAGTGGGAAATCCATTTCGAGAAAATGCAATAGCCAATGCGGTACCATACGAACCAGCACCAAGCACAGTAATTGGAGAAGTGGCAACAGTTGTATTCATACTTGTACTCCCGAAAAATTATGAAATTGAGTGAGGAAAATAGACATCATCTTAGCTAAAGTAAGTGATAAAATTTCGCTCTCGAAACGAGAGCGAAAGAGATTGATTAATGAACTTCTTTGTTTTCTTCTTCAGTGTTTTGTTCAGCTTGTTGCTCTTGACGTTGTAAATAATCCATAAACAATGCGTCAAAATTCACTGGAGAAAGATTCAATGCCGGGAATGTTCCACGATTAACTAAACTTGAAATCAATTCACGCGCATATGGGAATAACATGCTTGGACATTGTGAAGTTAAACAATGTGCCATTTGCATATCTTCTAGACCACTGATAGTAAACACACCAGCTTGTTTGACTTCACAAATGAATGCGACATCACCAGTGCCTTCCATTGTCGTTTCAACAGAAATGTTTAAACAAACTTCATATAAATCGTCACCGACTTGTTTTGCTTCGGTACTTAAATCAAAACCTAATTTAGGTGCCCAGTCTTGTTGAAAAATATGTGGTAAATTTGGCGCCTCAAACGATACATCTTTGATATAAATACGTTGAATCTGTAATACAGGTTGAACTTCTTGTTCTTGTTCTTCTTTTTCTACTGCTTTATTTTCTTCAGTCATTGTTAAGTCCTTATGATTTAATGAGTTTTATTTTTTAATTAAAGGTAAATTTGCAGCACGCCATCCCGAGATCCCCTCTTTTAAAGTATAAACTTGGTTAAAACCCTGTTTAACGAGTAAATCAGCAGATGTGCTTGCACTCATACCTGTTGCACACACTAAAATAACAGGTGTGTCTTTATGTTGATTAATCTTACCCACATTATTCTTTTTAATTTCTGCTGGTAAAATATTGAGACTATTAATAATGTGGCCATGAGCAAATTCGTCTATTGAGCGTAAATCCACTACAACCGCATCTTGATTATTCATTAAACTTACCGCTTCTGCGTTAGTAACCACTTTCACTTTAGAAGTAAAGTCTTTAATAAAAGTATAAATGACTGTAAAAAATACCATTACCCAAGCCAATACCATTAATGTATGATTTTGGGCAAAGTCTTTTGCCATTGGAATAAATTCTTGCATTTTTTTCTCAGTATTAGGTTTTAAAATAGGGTTCTAAGTATAACCGTAGTTTCTTCATCTTTCAAAGAAAGTATTCAAATTTTAATTGATCTATATTATAGATAGCCTACCTATTTATTGCTATATTAACCACAATTTTATACGTAGTATGTATATTATCTATTCGTTTATTGTCTTAACTTTTATCTAAACTAACAGCATACTAAGGATACATTATGATGTTCTTTATTCAATTTGGCATAGTTTTACTATGTATTTTAGTTGGTGCCCGTATTGGTGGTATTGGACTTGGTGTCATGGGGGGATTGGGTCTTGCTATTCTCTCATTTGGTTTTGGCTTAAAACCAGCAGGATTGCCAATCGATGTTATGTTCATGATTATGGCTGTCGTTTCTGCTGCTGCCGCAATGCAAGCATCTGGCGGTTTAGACTATATGATCAAAATCGCAGCACGTATTTTACGTAAAAATCCAAAATATATTACCTTTATGGCCCCAGCCGTCACTTGGACATTTACAGTTTTAGCAGGTACAGGTCACGTAGCTTATTCAGTCCTTCCTGTTATTGCAGAAGTCAGCCGTCATAATGGCATTCGTCCAGAACGCCCATTATCAATGGCTGTAATTGCATCTCAATTTGCTATTGTCGCAAGTCCAATTGCTGCTGCCGTTGTTGCAGTCGTGAATTACTTAGAACCACAAGGCATCACACTTGGTAATGTATTAAGTATCACTATTCCTGCAACAGTATTAGGACTTTTTGCAGCTTGTCTCTTTGTCAATAAAATGGGTAAAGAATTACATGAAGATCCTATTTATTTAGCGAGACTACAAAGCCCTGAATACGCAAAAGAAAGTCAAGCTCAATCAGCTATTGATCAAATTGAAGTGTCTAAATCAGCAAAAGTTTCTGTTGCCATCTTCTTAACAGCAGCATTACTTGTCGTATTAATGGGGACATTCCCAAGCTTACGTCCAGCGTTTGACGGTAAAGCAATGGGCATGGCTCATACAATTGAAATCGTGATGCTATCTGCTGGTGCACTTATTATGTTAGTTTGTAAACCAGATGGTACAGCCGTGACAAAAGGTTCTGTATTCCATGCAGGTATGCGTGCCGTAATCGCTATCTTCGGTATTGCTTGGTTAGGTGATACTTTAATGCAAGCACATATCACTGAAGTCAAAGAAGCCGTGAAATACTTAGTAGAAAGTGCACCTTGGACATTTGCGTTTGCACTCTTTGCCCTCTCTGTATTAGTGAACAGCCAAGGTGCAACAGTAGCAACATTATTCCCACTCGGTATTGCATTAGGCATTCCAGCGCCAATCTTGATTGGTACATTTGTTGCTGTAAACGGTTATTTCTTCATCCCTAACTATGGTCCAATCATTGCCTCAATTGACTTTGATACCACAGGAACAACACGTATCGGTAAATTTATATTTAACCACAGCTTCATGCTACCAGGCTTACTCAGCATGGCATTCAGCTTAGGCTTTGGTTTATTGTTTGCTAATTTATTCCTATAAGTTATCATTCAAAAATAAAAGCGCGTGGTTCAATTGATCCACGCGCTTTTTATGTTCTAATCACAGAAACAAAAGCAGAATATCTGAAAAACAGACCGCACTTTACTTCTTCAATGCGCCCATAATACCACGCATAATTTGTTTCGTGACTTGATTACGAATGTTACGTCCAACAGATTTAGCTACACCACTAACAATTTCCTCAGTCACAGTCAATTTTTCACCACGCTTTTTCGCCCCAAAAAGCATTCGACTTAAGCTGCCCATTAGACCATTTTCTTCTTCAGATTGTGCTTGTTCAGCCTGCTTTTGTGCAACGGCGGCTAAATCCGCTTGATGGCTTAACACTTCAAACGCAGATTCATTATCGATTAGATCACGATAAAATGGATAAATCTCATCATCTTTCACCCAAGCAGCGCGTTCTTCCACTGAAATCGGTTTAAGTTGGCTACGTGGCGGGAAAATATAAGCGATTTCTACTGGTGATGGCATCCCTTTTTCATCTAAGAAAGATACAAGTGCTTGTCCAACGCCTAATGTTGTAATCGTTTCTGTCACATTAATTTTCGGGTTAGTACGGAAGGTTTCTGCTGCTGCTTTAACAGCCTTCTGATCGCGTGGTGTAAAAGCACGCAAAGCATGTTGTACACGATTACCCAATTGTCCCAAAACAGTATCAGGTAAATCTAATGGGTTTTGTGTCACAAAATATACCCCAACGCCTTTAGAGCGGATTAAACGTACAACTTGCTCTACTTTATCCACTAAGACCGCAGGTGCACCATCAAAAAGCAAGTGGGCTTCATCAAAGAACATCACAAATTTTGGTTTCTCTGGATCACCCACTTCAGGTAAAGTTTCAAATAACTCTGCCATTAACCATAATAAAAAAGCACTATACATTTTTGGCGAGTTAATCAATTTTTCTGAATTTAATACATTAATAACACCGCGCCCATCACGGGTTTGCAACCAATCATCTAGATTTAATGCAGGCTCTCCAAATAAATTTGCGGCCCCTTCATTTTCTAACGTTAATAAGGCACGCTGAATCGCCCCCACACTTGCTGCAGAAACATTACCATATTCTAATTGAAAGGTTTTGGCATTATCAGCAACATATTTAAGCATCGCGCGCAAATCTTTTAAATCAATCAGCAATAATCCTTTATCATCTGCTACACGGAAAACTAAATTCAATAATCCCTCTTGTGTCGCATTTAAATTCAGCAAACGAGAAAGCAACAATGGTCCCATTTCAGAAATAGTCGTTCTTAATGGAATGCCCGTTTCACCAAATACGTCCCAAAATGAAACAGGATAGCCGTTCAAATACGCCTCGCCGCCTAATTCAAATTGTGTAATGCGCTCTGCAATTTTGCCTTGAAATTGACCTGCTTTTACTAAGCCTGATAGATCACCTTTCACATCAACTAAAAACACAGGCACGCCATCATCACTAAACGCCTCTGCCATTGTGCGTAATGTGACTGTTTTTCCTGTACCAGTTGCGCCAGCGATCAAACCATGACGGTTTGCCATTTTCGCAGTGATACCAAGTTGTTGCCCTTGTTCCGTTTGTGATAAAAGATATTGCATAAAAGTTGCCCTTAAATAAAAAATAGTGATTGCATAATAAGAAAAAAATGACACTGGGTCAAAAAGTGCAGTCTAAAAATCACGAGCTTCTCACAAATTAATCCCATATAGATACAGTGTTTTTCTTTCGCAATAAAAATGCTATATTGACCAACTTTTAAACATCTTTAAAGAAACACTTATGTCACAATTTTCCGAACTTTCTCCACAACAAGCATGGCAATTAATGCAACAACGTAATGCTGTCTTATTAGATATTCGCAATACGCTTCATTTTGCCGCTGCCCACCCTGAAAATGCCTTTCACTTGACTAACCAAACTTATGGAGAATTTGAGTTGGCGCATGAAGATGATCATCCTGTCATTGTGATTTGTTATCACGGTGTGAGTAGTCGTGGTGCAGCAATGTATTTAATCGAACAAGGTTATACCGAAGTCTATAGTGTGACAGGAGGCTTTGAAGCATGGCAGCGGGCGGGCTTACCTATAAAAACAGTGGGTTAATGAAACCCACTGGCAACATAAAACAAAAGTCCATAAAAAATGACCGCACTTATTATCAATAAATTACGTGCAACTGCATGATTATATTGGTTAATTCGATAAGCAATACGTGCAATAATCGCCAAACCAAAAGGATAAACCCATAAAAAAATTGACATAAATGTCATTTCACTTTCAGTTAAATGAGGGCTTTTGAGTAAATTAGGCGAAATTGTCAACGCCAAAGGCCATAATAATATCGGCAAACAAAATAGCGCAATCGCCCAACTAAACCCACTAAAGCTCGTTTGTATATTTCCTCTACTCATTACTCCCTCTCATAACATATTAATAAATATAACTTTTTATAAAAAAGTGGTATAATCACTGACTCTCAAATCATGGATTATTTATAATAAGGATTATTACAAATGAAACATTCGAAAACTGCCATTTTGGTATCTATTTTCTTATCAAACCACATTTTTGCAGCACCAACAGTTGATTCTACCACCTATGACCCAAACTACCATTTACATGAACTTGATAGCGAATGTAATCATAATAGCTCTGATAGTAATTGCAATCCTTATGGTCTTGGAACTCAGTCAATTTATGGAGAACTAAATAATGTTAATGGTAAAAAACAAAGTGAAAAAATTGATATTTTGGTGGAATATACTAAAGAATTAATGCAAAACGTTTATCTTTTACAAAAACAAGCAAACTCCACAAGTATCAGTGCAGCAGATGCAATAAGCAATATAGAAAAAACTTTAAATACTCATTCTTCAGAAATTGCACATCAAGGGAGCCAAATTAAAGAAAATATCGAAAACCTATCCAATTTCTCACTTGATACTACAGAACAACTCGCTGAAATTACTACAAAGCTCCAACAAAATAATCTTAAGTTTTTACCTGTAAACTATTCTGGTCAATCCTTTTACTTAGATGAAATAAATATCATGAAACAGCTTGATAATAAACTTCAAGCCTTACATCAAAATATTTATAGACTAGATAAAAAAATGAATGCTGGCTTTGCAAGCCAAGCTGCGCTTAGTGGTTTATTCCAACCTGATGCGAATAATACTGTTAATTTTACCGCATCAGTAGGTGGATACCATACCCAAGTTGCACTTGCCGTTGGTATGGGCTATCGCTTCAGTAAAAATGTCGCAACACGTGCTGGGATTGCGGTTAATCCTAATAGCCGTTTGACGTATAATACCGCCATTAATTTTGCATGGTAAACGCATAAAAAACAGCCCAATGAAAACTGGGCTGTTTCCTTATATACTGCAATATAAAAAGAGTTGACTCCTCTCATCGTTATTCTAATTAATCATTTTTATTTTAAATCACCTCCGATTACAATGGCACCATGCAATAAAATAAGGAATACAAAATGCAATATCTATTTGGCAGCGAAATCTCACTTTTAGCGTTTCGTTTTCGTGACTATATTCGTGCACAATTTTCTGTTGAAGTAGAACTCCGTGAGGTTCAAGACCAAAAAGGAAAACGAATTGAGCTTTTCGTTGATGAAAACTCACCTCATCTTCAAGCTATTCTGATTGAAAAAGACCAATTTCTCGCTCAGCCTTTTCATAAAAAATACGAGCAAGCTAGTTGGCTCAATGGTGATACGCAATCAAGTCGCTATTCCCTAAAAGCATTTTTAACCCAATCAGGTTTTAAACTAAACAAATTAAAAACACTTGCAAGTACTAGCCAATTCACATTTTTTATCACCTCCCTCTGTCTTGTTATTTATCTTTTACAATTAATCGGATACGAACAATTTATTCTAGAGTGGATGCACTATCCTGAAGACTCACACCAATCTCACCAAATTTGGCGCTATTTTTCTCATACATTAGTGCATTTATCACCAACACATATCACATTTAATTTAGTCTGGTGGTGGCTATTTGGACACACTATTGAACGTTATTTTGGCATAGCAAAACTTTGCCAAATATTCTTTATTGCAGCACTACTCACTGGCGTTGCACAAAATATTGCTTCTGGTCCTTATTTTTTCGGGTTATCTGGCGTAGTTTACGCTGTATTAGGCTACGTTTTTGTATTTGATAAATTACACTCTAAGCAATATTTCAATTTGCCAACAGGATTTTCGATGATGCTAGTACTTGGTATTATTACAGGATTTATTAGCCCTTTTTTTGGTATTGAAATGGGTAACACTGCGCATATTTCAGGTCTAATTATTGGTATGGTGCTCGCATGGCTCACCCCCAAACACACAGTAAAAAGATGATCTGTGTTATAAAATAGACTAAAATGTCAGTGCACTTAACCATAACAAGTGAAAGACACAACATGAAACAATCGATCCGCCATCAAAAAATTGTCGATTTAGTCACACAAAAAGGCTATGTCAGTACAGAAGAACTTGTCGCTTTATTAGATGTCAGCCCACCTACTATCCGTCGTGATTTAAATGAGTTAGCTGAAAAAAATGTTATCCGTCGCCACCATGGAGGAGCGGCATCTCCTTCTACCGCAGAAAATAGTGATTACGCTGACCGTAAGCACTTCTTTTTAAAAGGGAAAAATTGTATTGCACAACAAGTCGCAAACTTGATTCCCAACGGTGCTTCTTTATTTATTGATATAGGTACGACTCCAGAGGCTGTTGCGAATGCCCTATTGAATCATCAAAAGTTACGTATCGTCACAAATAATATCAATGCCGCCTACATTTTAATGCAAAATGATACTTTTGATATTATTTTAGCTGGCGGTTCATTACGCCAAGATGGGGGGATTATTGGTGAAGCAACAGTTGCTTTTATTTCACAGTTCCGTTTGGATTTTGGGATTTTGGGTATCAGTGGGATTGATTTAGATGGTTCACTACTGGATTACGATTACCACGAAGTCCAAGTAAAACGCGCAATAATTGAAAGCTCGCGTAAAACATTTTTGGTCACAGATCATTCTAAATTTTCACGTCGAGCCATGGTTCGTTTAGGTTCTATCGCAGATGTAGAGCATGTGTTCACAGATGCGAATCCACCTGATCCGATTTTGGAAATTTTAAAAGCTAACCATGTTAAATTGCATATTTGTCAATAAAATCTGTAAAAAAGGGGGCAATTGCCCCCATAAATGTGCGTAAATTGCTTACGCATAGTTCCTATTTATCATTGTTTCCTAATGCCATTGCTAATAAAGTAATCGGGTGTAAACAAGTCAACTGAGTTGACATATCAATCTGCCATTTACAAGTTTCACATTCCGATATCACGTAATCAAACCCACCTTCATTAATGTACTTAAATAATGGATTACCAATAGCCTGTGAGACCTCATAGTTTTCAGCTTTAAAACCATAAGTACCTGCAATTCCGCAACATTGTGATGGTAACATCACAATTTCAAGACCTGGGATTTGTTTTAACACTTCTAATGTATAAGGTGCCCAACCTGCTTTTTCCACATGGCAAGCAGTATGATAAGCCACGCGTAATGGCAGTGTTTTAAATGGAAAGGTTCTCCCTGCTTGTAGTAATTGATACAAATATCGTGTCACAATATGTACATGTGGGCGTACTTTTTGGTTATCCATACCTAAAATGTGATGATATTCATCACGTAAATTCATGGTACAGCTAGAAGAAGTCCCTACAACCTCTAAACCACGTTCATCAATCGTTTTACCCAAATATTTTAAGTTAAACTCCGCTTGTTTTTTCGCTCTCTCAGGAAAGCCGTTTACGGATAATGGTAAGCCACAGCACTTTTCTTTTTCCAGTAATACCACACCAATATCAAGTGCATTAAATACTTGGATAAGCTCTTTACCAAGTTGTGGATTGTTATAATTGACATAACAGCCATGATAATAGGCTACTTTGTCTTGATATAATGCTTGTTCATCTGCTGCGTGTTTTAAATACCAATTACGGAAAGAACCAAAAGAATATTTTGGTAACGTACGATACTTACTGACACTTAATGTTTTTTCAAGCAAGAAACGAGTTGCTTTTAATCCCGTAATAGTATTCACAATAGGTGCAAATGGCGTATTCATTTTGCCCATAATGTCAGTATTACTGAGAACCGCATCACGCAATTTATGCATGAGAGGCTTATTTTGGCGCTCAACATTATTATTTCGAGCACGAACAATTAAATCACCAATTTTTACATCTGAAGGACAGGCAACTTCGCAACGCTTGCAATTAGTACAGTATTTTAAGGCTTCATCATACAACTCCGCACTTTTTAGGCGTAAACGTTCGCCATCTGGTCCCGCTTGTTTTGGACCTGGATAAAATGGATTTTGGCGAGAAACAGGACAAACAGCTGTACAAGCAGTACATTTAATACAACTTTCAAAACTTTCATCAATATGTTGATGTACCACTGGTGCTGCAGCACCTTGTTTCGCACTTTCAATTAGCTGTTGAATATTCATATAGCACCCCCAATTTGCTCTGCAACGACAAATGCCGTAATCACAGCAACCCCAGATCCACAGCCCAATTCAATCCCATTAAAGCCACCAAGCACATTACCGATTGCATATAAATTCTCAAAAGACTGACCGCTCTTTTGTACTTGGCATTGAGCATTAATTATCACTCCAGCAGCCTGATAAGGCTGTGATTCTGCAAAACGATGATGCGTCCATGTCATCCGATTAGACGAGTCAAATTGTGTATATCCAATAATGTCAGCATTGAAAATAGGTTCATAAATCTTGTCAAAGTCAGCGACTAGCCCTTTACTAAAAAAACTACCACTGGCAAGAACAAAATGTTTTGCTGTAATTGGTACTTCTTGATGTAAATGAGTATAGACTTGTTTTACTTGGTTATTTTCTACATTTGCCTTAATGACTTTGTCACCATTCATCATAAATCCACCCAATTGTTTAAAATATTGAGTAAGTTGTTTATGTTGACGCATGCCTAACAAAGATGGCGGTAATGTTGGCAGTTCAAACAGCTCTAGCTGTGTTGCTTCTTTAAGTGCTATAAAAAACGCTTGTGTTTCTAAACCGAAACAAGCAGGTAAAAAGACTGCTTTTGCTCCTTGCGCCGCTTCTTTGATCTCACGTACTAAATCACTAAATGCTAATTTATGTTCTAAGAGCTGAGCAATATTTACACTACGAAATTCACGAGAGTTATTACGCAAATGATCTAGTTCAGGGATACTCAAAAAGCCCGTAGTTACTTCGCAATGGGAAAATTGTGGATTTTGAACTAAATTATCGGCTAATAATTGTGGTTGGAAGTCGTGGTAGCCTTCAATACCGAGTATTGCAATTTTACGATGAGAGAAAATCTCCCCCTCAGCCACAGTAGGCACACTGTTCGGCGATAACCAAGTCTGGCGTAAGCTGCCTAATGGCGTGACACGTAAATGGTTTTTTTCGCTTGAGCCTACTAAACCAAGATTTAATTGCTGCGCTAATTGTTCAAACTTAAGCGCATTTGCCATGACCTTTTCTTTACCTATCACACAATAAGGATGTTGCGGTAATTGCTGATAAAGTGCGGTATAGTTTTGCTCAAAATGCTGAATTTGGCGACCGCTTGGTAACTGTCCAAGTAAATCCATCGAACCCGATGAAAAATCAATCGCTGCCTGGCCATTATTAATAATGACACATTGTTTACCCTGTTGCTGGAGAGCAATACCACATGTTAACCCCGCAAGCCCTCCTCCAATAATTGCTACATCAAAATTCATTGTCATCCGTCCCTTGCTGCGCTTGTTGTGCAAGCGGTTGTACATCATTAAGACCAAGCAGGCTGTAATAAACCCAAGAAGTAAATTCAGCCTCACGCGTAGCCTCTCCCCAACAAATCGGCTCAATACCACGCCAACGCTCCTCCATAAAAGAAGCAAGCTGTGTTGTGGATTGACGAGGGGTAGCAACCCCAAAACGAGACATTAAACCTGCAGCTCGACAAGCACAAAGCTCAGCCTGGCAAGTACCCATACCTACCCGAGTACGACGACGTAAATCGACTAAATTATTCACACTTAATTCATCAACTGCATAACGTACTTCACCAGCTGTCACTGCCTCACATTCACATACTAAAGTGCGATCAAGACGTTCTGTTTGTAATAAACGTGTAGCACGAGATCCATGACGATAAACAGCAGAATAACGAATGGTACTAGGTAAAGAAATAACACGTTTATTGGTTTCCAATCGACTCTCACTAGAGCCTGGTAAAACTTGTTTTGCGGTAGTACATTCCGCCGTTTTATTTAATTTTTTACAGACTAAATCGGTTGCCCATTCAGCCATCAAACGATAAGTCATTAACTTACCACCAGTAATAGTGATAAATCCTTCCAATCCATCACGTTCAGCATGATCAAGTAAGACAATCCCTCGACTCACATTACGTCCTGACGGATCATCATCTGTTGCAACTAGTGGACGAACACCAGCATAAGCACGTAATACTCGAGTATGGCGCAGTGATGGGGCAAGTTTTTCACCTTCTCGGAAAAGAATGTCGACTTCTTCAGGCGTGACAATCATATTGTCAATTTGATCATAAGGAATGCGGCTTGAGGTGGTGCCAATCACGCAAATAGTGTCACCTGGTACTAAAATATCGGCATCTGCGGGTTTACGACAACGGTTAATCACCATTTTATTAATACGATGTCCCATTACAAGCAATGCGCCTTTAGCAGGGAACATACGAATTTTCAGATCCGCATATTCAGCGATTCCTTGTCCCCAAATTCCTCCTGCATTTACAACAATTGGGGCAAAAAATTGACGTTGTACTTTATATTTATGATCGTAAACGCTCACGCCAATAACTCGACCCCCTTCTCGAATTAAATTTGTGACTTCACAATAAGTAAAAACACGCGCACCATTTTCAGTTGCATCTAACATGTTCGAAGCCGTTAATCGGAAAGGATCGATTGAGCCATCAGGTACAACGACAGCACCAACTAATTCAGGATTAACAGAAGGTTCTAACCGTTTTGCTAAATCTGGTTCTATTGCAACTGCTTCAATTCCAGAAGCAGTACAACTCTCAATAAATTTTTTCTGATAATCCAGATCATCTTCAGGTAAGGTAATAAATAGACCTTCTGTCTCATCAACACAATGACGAGCGATATTGCGCAGAATTTTATTTTCTTCAATACATTCTTTTGCGGATTCTTGGTCATTCACAGCATACCTTGCGCCACTATGTAATAATCCATGATTACGACCTGTTGCTCCTGTCGCAATATCTCTCCGTTCTAATAAAATACAATCAATACCGCGCAACGCACAATCGCGAGCAATCCCTGCGCCAGTGGCACCGCCACCAATGATAATCACATCTGTACTAATAGGACTTGTATCTGCGGTATTTTTATACATTTGAGGTGATATTTTCATCTTTCCTCTCCCACATAAACAAAAAACGCTCAAATAAACGATACTTCTGCTGTCATTTTAGGCTAAACACGCACAAACAAACAATCATTTGATTGAAAAAGAAAACTCAATTGTGACAAATATCACAATTTATTTTCTAAACTGTGCAATCACACAATATTTTTTGTGAAATCACTCACAAATTAGCACAATTTCGCTTTTCAGTTTTTTCTTTTCCCTTATTATCTGTGTAAGATTCTTGTTAAGAGAATGTTTTCGTTTTTTTGTTTCGTTTAACCTATTGGAGAATTGTATGTTTGGTCCATTTAAACCCGCTCCGCATATTCCGGAGCTTCCAGCGGACAAAATAGATGCCAGATACCGTTTCTTGCGTTGGCAAGTTTTTGCAGGCATCTTTTTTGGTTACGCTGCTTATTATTTTGTACGTGCAAACTTTGACTTAGCACAAAAAGGATTGATTGAAGCTGGTATGTATAACAAAGCTGAACTTGGTATTATCGGTACTGGTGCAGGTTTAGCATACGGCTTATCTAAATTCTTCATGGCATCTATTTCTGACCGCTCAAATCCAAAAGTCTTTCTACCATTTGGTCTTTTACTTTCTGGTTTATGTATGACAATGATGGGCTTAATGCCTTGGGCAACATCAGGTATTGCTGTGATGTTCGTGCTTATTTTCTTAAATGGTTGGTTCCAAGGAATGGGTTGGCCTCCATGTGGTCGTACAATGGTACATTGGTGGTCTAAATCAGAACGTGGTTCTATCGTGTCTATTTGGAATACTGCGCACAACTTAGGGGGAATGGTACCTGGTGCAATGGTGTTACTCGCGAGTGCAATTTACTTCAGTACTCATGGGGTTGAAGCCACCGCTAAGGACGTATGGCAACAAGCACTTTACTATCCAGGTATTGCTGCCATGATCGCCGCAATTCCTATCTATTTCGTGATGAAAGATACACCACAATCTTGTGGTTTACCACCAATTGAAAAATGGCGTAATGACTATCCAGATGACTATAATGAAAAAACATATGAACACGATTTAACAACAAAAGAAATCTTCGTGACTTATGTATTGAAAAATAAACTATTATGGTACATCGCAATCGCTAACGTGTTCGTCTATTTAATCCGCTATGGCGTATTAAAATGGTCTCCAGTGTATCTTGGTGAAGTCAAACACTTCAACATCAAAGGAACCGCTTGGGCATACACTATCTATGAATTAGCCGCTATTCCAGGCACACTACTTTGTGGTTGGGTATCTGACCATGTATTTAAAGGTAAACGTGGTTTGACTGGCTTCATTTTCATGATTTTAACTACCATTGCTGTAGTTGCACTCTGGATGAACCCTGCTACACCAGAATCTGAATTAGCACTCTATGAAGGCCATGCATGGTATGAAAACCCATATCAATTAACTGACTTTATCTTAATGACAACTATCGGTTTCTTAATTTATGGTCCAGTAATGTTAATCGGTTTACATGCACTTGAACTTGCACCTAAAAAAGCGGCAGGTACTGCAGCAGGCTTTACAGGCTTATTCGGTTACTTAGGTGGTACTGTATCTGCTTCAGCTGTCGTGGGTTGGGCAGCAGAGTTCTATGGATGGGACGGTGGTTTCTATGTCATGATCGCTGGTGGTGTATTAGCTATTTTATTAATGTTTATCACGATGATCGAAGAAAGCAAACATAAAGCAAGACTTGATGATCATTACGGTAAATAAGTAAGGTAAGAAAAAAGGAAGATATGTGAAACACATTCTTCCTTTTTTTATATAACTTACGCCAACACAAATTAAAAGGAGAATCCTTATGCAGCTCACTAAATTCACCTTTTCTTTCTCTCTCATTGCCACTTTATCATTAGGCTTAGCACAAACTGCGCTGGCAGCGGACACTTGTCAGTTACCCTATAAAACAGCGTTACCTGAATATGAATACAAATTAAATAAAGTCATGGAGGTTAACGGTCGACAAGGTATCACAACTGATGGTAAATACCTTTATGTGTCTGGTAGTACTACACTCGCCAAATACGATATGAATGGTAAGTTACTTTATGAAAATAAAACCCCTTTCATCGGTTATCAAAAAGAAGCTAATCACATCGGAGACATCGATATTTACAACAATGAATTGTACGTTTCATCAGAATGGTTTGCCGATGGTGTAGGCACTAATATCCAAATTGCAATTCATGATGCAGATACACTCGCGTTAAAACGTGCTTTTGACTTTAATCCCGACTCAGGTCAAGTAGAAGTGTCAGGGATTACAGTGGATACTGTGAATAAAAGCATTTGGATGGCGTCTTGGGTCGGTGAAGAGAGTGGTCGATATTTATACGAATATGATCTCGAAACAGGTAAATATAAACGTAAAGTACATTTACAACCTGTTCCACAATGGATTCAAGGGGTATTTGCGTATGAAGGGAAATTATACCTCACAGCTGATGATGGCACAGCAGACGAAAAAGAACATGATCATTTATATCGCGTCGAGATTTCAGATAAACATAATGAGGGACGTGTTGTCTTAGAACGCACCTTAGATGATGTAAAAGATTATGGTGAAATTGAAGGATTAGTGGTTAATCCAATGACTAAACAAATGATTATCCATTCCAACCGTGGCAAACAAATTGTTTTAGGTATGCCAAAAGGTTTCTATCCCGGTTATGATCGTGAAATTAACGAGCTTTATTTCTACGATATAAAACCAAGATGTGAAAAATAATAACTTGATTAACAAGAGGACCTATCTATGAAATTAAAAGCAATCGCTACCGCAATTGCGGTTTCAACATTAGCAGCTTGTTCAAGCCAAACTATGATGAGTAGTAGTGACAAATTAATTATTGCTCACCGTGGTGCAAGTGGCTATTTACCTGAGCATACTCTTGAATCTAAAGCATTAGCATTTGGTCAACAAGCCGATTATTTAGAACAAGATTTAGCGATGACCAAAGATAATCGCTTAATTGTCATTCACGATCATTTCTTAGATGGCTTAACTGATGTGGCAAAAAAATTCCCAAATCGAGCAAGAAAAGATGGTCGTTATTATGTAGTTGACTTCACTTTAAAAGAAATTCAAAGTCTAGAAATGACCGAGAATTTCAAAATGGAAAACGGAAAACAAGTTCAAGTGTATCCAAATCGTTTCCCTTTGTGGAAATCGCACTTCAAAATTCATACTTTTGAAGATGAAATTGAATTTATCCAAGGTTTAGAAAAATCTACGGGTAAAAAAATTGGTATCTATCCGGAAATCAAAGCTCCATGGTTACACCATCAAGAAGGCAAAGACATAGCTACTGCCACATTAAAAGTGTTAAAACAATATGGTTATGATACTAAAGACGATATGGTTTACCTACAAACCTTCGATTTCAACGAGCTAAAACGCATTAAAACCGAATTACTGCCAAAAATGGGTATGGATATTAAACTTGTTCAGTTAGTCGCCTATACTGATTGGCATGAAACCGAAGAGAAAAATGCACAAGGCAAATGGGTGAACTACGATTATGACTGGATGTTCAAACCAGGTGCTATGGCTGAAGTCGCTAAATATGCAGATGGTGTAGGACCAGGCTGGTACATGTTGATCGATGATCAAAAATCGAAAGTGGGTAACATTGTTTACACACCATTAGTGAAAGAATTAGCTAACTACAAAATGGAGCTTCACCCATACACAGTACGTAAAGATGCCCTACCTGCATTCTTCACTGATGTGAACCAAATGTATGATGCGTTATTAAATAAAGCAGGTGCAACAGGGGTGTTCACAGACTTCCCAGATACAGGTGTCGAGTTTTTGAAAAAACACAAATAATCGTCATTCAAGTATTAAAATAATATTACAAAAGGGGACGAAAAATCGGTCAATTTTGACAATGTTTTGTATTATGTCGTCGTTGTACAAAGACCAAAACCTCGTCTTAACCACAGTAAAACTTTAATGCCCCTAACTTCAAAAAACAAAGTTAAGGGCATTTCTTTTCGTTGATTTTAACTTATTTCTCTTTAAAACGACTATCTTTTCCCATCTTCCATTATTTTCCTTATTCTTGCGAACAATGGTATCAAGACATTATCAGCTTATGATTATTGATGCTGTTTTAAAACTCGTTTCAAATAATTTGTTCTTAGGTGTACTCATATTTATTAAATACACCAAATCACCAATAAAAGAAGGACCAATTCAATGTAGTTGCACTCATATTATTTCCTAATACGAAATAAATAATCAATAAAACATACATTTATTCACCATTTAAAAATAATTATACTTAGCGCTCAACAGGTCGGCCGATTTGTTACTGCGAAAGTATTTTTATTTTTTAATGGAGAATGACCATGTCAAATCGTAAATTTCTTGAGGTTTTAACCCCAGAAAACAGCCAACTTATTTTTATTGATCACCAACCACAAATGGCGTTTGGTGTTCAATCAATCGATCGCCAAACCTTAAAAAATAACGTGGTTGCATTAGCAAAATCAGCAAAAGTATTTAATATTCCAACAACAATTACCACCGTTGAAACTGATGGTTTCTCTGGTCACACGTACCCAGAATTATTAGCGGTATTCCCTGATCACAAAATCCTTGAGCGTACTTCAATGAACTCTTGGGACGATCAAAACGTGCGCGATGCGTTAGCAAAAAATGGTCGTAAAAAAGTGATCGTTGCAGGTTTATGGACAGAAGTGTGTAACTTAAGTTTCGCTTTATGTGCAGCCTTAGAAGGCAACTATGAAATCTATATGGTTGCAGATGCATCAGGCGGTACTTCAGTAGAAGCACACAAATATGCGATGGATCGCATGACTCAAGCAGGCATTATTCCTGTCACTTGGCAGCAAGTATTGCTTGAATGGCAACGTGATTGGGCGAAGAAAGATACCTATGATGCAGTGCTTGATATCGTGAAAGAGCATTCAGGTGCTTATGGTATGGGTGTTGACTATGCTTACACCATGGTTCACAAAGCGCCTGAACGTGTTGAACATGGTGAGCGTATCGGTCCAAATCCTGCGAAATAATATCGCTTAAAATTTAATGCTTAATAAAGTGCGGTGTGATTTTGCAAAAATTTGTCAAAATCACACCGCTTGTTTTATAGGTGATCGAATGAAACTTTATCTTCTCACATTTGGTGTAGGTGTCTTAGTTGGTGTCATCTATTATGCTTTAGATGTTCGCTCTCCTGCACCACCTATTGTGGCATTAGTCGGGCTGCTCGGAATTTTACTCGGCGAGCAAATGATCCCCGTCGCAAAACAGCTGTTTAAAGGCAATGATTTTGTAAATGCTTGCCACGCCACTCAAACAACGGAGCATGTTTTGGGTCAATTACCGGGTAAACATTCATTACACATAAAAGGGGAAAAGAATGACAACACAAATTCCTGATCTCATTTTCTATAACGGAAAAATCACCACGCTTAATCGTGCACAACCTGTTGCTCAAGCGGTTGCGATCAAAGACGGCAAATTTTTAGCAGTGGGTAGCGATGCGGAAGTGATGCCACTTGCCACTGAAAAAACACGTTGTATCGACCTGAAAGGCAAAGGTGTTCTGCCAGGCTTATTTGATAATCATACCCACATTATTCGTGGTGGTTTGAATTACAACTTAGAATTACGTTGGGACGGCGTACGTAGCCTTGCTGATGCAATGGCAATGCTCAAAGCTCAAGTGGATATTACGCCTGCACCGCAATGGGTGCGTGTGGTCGGTGGTTTTACGGAACATCAATTCGTAGAAAAACGCCTGCCAACTATTCAAGAAATCAACGCTATTGCGCCAGATACGCCAGTCTTTATTTTGCACCTTTATGATCGTGCACTATTAAATGGTGCCGCATTAAGAGCGGTCGGTTATACCAAAGATACGCCAAATCCTGTGGGCGGTGAAATTCTGCGTGATAGTAAGGGCAATCCAACGGGATTATTATTGGCTAAACCGAATGCGATGATTTTATATTCAACCCTTGCTAAAGGACCAAAATTACCGTTTGAGTATCAGCTTAATTCTACTCGCCATTTTATGCGTGAACTTAATCGCTTGGGCATAACGGGCGTGATTGATGCGGGCGGCGGTTTCCAAAATTATCCTGATGATTATGAAGTGATTCAAAAATTATCGGATGAAAATCAGCTCACGGTGCGTATTGCCTATAACTTATTTACGCAAAAGCCAAAAGAAGAGAAAGAAGACTTCTTACGTTGGACATCTTCGGTGAAATATAAGCAAGGTACAGACTATTTCCGTCACAATGGTGCGGGGGAGATGTTGGTGTTCTCAGCAGCAGACTTTGAAGACTTCCGCCAACCGCGTCCAGATATGCCGCCTGAAATGGAAGGCGATTTGGAAGAAGTGGTGCGTATTCTTGCCGAAAACAAATGGCCTTGGCGTTTACACGCCACTTACGATGAAACGATTTCTCGTGCCTTAGATGTGTTTGAGAAAGTAAATAAGGATATTCCACTAAAAGGCATTAACTGGTTCTTTGACCATGCGGAAACCATTTCACAAAAATCCATTGACCGCATTGCCGAATTAGGCGGTGGCGTTGCTGTACAACATCGTATGGCATATCAAGGGGAATATTTTGTCGAGCGTTATGGTGCGGTTGCCGCAGAAGCGACACCACCTGTTAAACGTATTTTGGAAAGCGGCGTGAAAACATCGGCAGGAACAGATGCAACCCGTGTTGCTTCCTATAATCCTTGGGTATCGCTCTCTTGGCTCACTACAGGTAAAACCGTTGGCGGTACGCGTTTATATCCACAACGCAATTTACTTGATCGTGAAACCGCTCTGCGTATGTGGACGGAAAATGTGGCTTGGTTCTCTAATGAAGAAGGCAAACGTGGACGTATTGAAGTAGGGCAATTTGCCGATTTCATCGTGCCAAGTAAAGATTACTTTACTGTTCCAGAAGATGAGATTTCTTTCTTAACCTCACATTTAACCGTTGTGGGTGGGCGTATTGTGTTTGGTGATGGAGACTTTGCTTCCTTAGATGAAAATCCACTTCCGCCAGCGATGCCAGATTGGTCACCAACTCGCAAATTTAAAGGCTTTGCCGCTTGGGGCGATCCTGAAGGTGCAGGCAAAAACTCACTTTCACCAATTCGCCAACAAACCATTGCTAGCTGTGGTTGTGCAAGCTCTTGCGGATTACATGGACATGATCACGCAAAAGCTTGGGGATCATCTATTCCAAGTTCAGACCTAAAAAGTTTCTTCGGTGCATTAGGCTGTTCTTGCTGGATGGTATAAGTTAAGTGCGGTCGGTTTTGGGGGAATTTTAAATACAACGTGCAAATTCTCCCCCAATTCCGACCGCTTGTTTTGGAGATAAAATGAGCGTATCAGAACAAAGTGGTTTTGCACCGCTAAAACAAAAGCTCTTCTTAGTGTTATGGATTGCCACCGTCTTGGGTAACGTGGGGAGCTTTATTCGAGATATAGCAAGTGGCTGGTTAATTACCGATCTTTCTGCATCACCAGCAGCCGTTTCCCTTATTCAAGCAGCCACCACCTTACCGATTTTTCTACTCGCCATTCCTGCGGGCGTGATGGCGGATATTTTAGATAGACGTAAATTCCTTATCGGCATTCAATTTATCCTCGCATTTAGTAGTGCAAGCTTAATGTTCCTTTCCGCCACAGGTTTGCAGTCCGTCACTACGCTAGTGTTATTTACCTTTATCGGTGGCGTTGGTGCTGCTTTAATGGTGCCTACTTGGCAAGCTATTGTGCCTGAATTGGTTTCTCGTGCTGATTTAAAAAATGCCGTTGCACTCAATTCATTAGGCATCAATATCTCTCGTGCCATCGGGCCAGCTATTGGTGGTCTAGTTTTAGCCCAACTTGGTGCTTCGTTTGCCTATGGCATTGATGTGCTCAGCTACGCTTTCGTGATTGCCGCCTTGATCTGGTGGAAACGTGCGAAAAAAGAAACGGACGAACTGGCAGAGAATTTCACAGGGGCATTTCGTGCAGGCTTACGTTACGCACGCTCAAGCAAAGCCTTGCATATCATCTTATTTAGAGCGATTTTCTTTTTCCTATTCGCCAGTGCAGTATGGGCGTTGTTGCCTTTAGTGGCTCGCCAATTATTAGAAGGCACCGCAGGTTTTTACGGTATTTTATTAGCGGCAGTGGGCGTGGGAGCGATTATCGGGGCAGTTTTATTACCGCGTTTAAGAAGACGACTAAATTCCGACCAACTTTTACTCGGTGCAGCTATTCTCAGTGCCATTGTGATGGGCTTTTTAGCTCTCTCACCGCCCAAATGGACAGCCATTCCTGCTCTTTGCTTACTTGGTTTCGCTTGGATAACGGCACTCACCACGTTAAACAGCGTTACTCAAGCTATCTTACCGAACTGGGTACGTGGTCGTTCCTTAGCAATTTACTTAACGGTGTTCAACGGGGCGATGACCTTGGGTAGTTTAAGCTGGGGAGCGGTGGCACAATACATCGGTTTACCAAGCACCTTAGTGGTTGCAGGGATTGCCTTAGTCATTGCTAATGCGTTGGCATACCGCAAAAAATTGCCACAGGGCGAAGACGATCTCAACCCGTCTAACCACTGGGAGCAACCTCATACCCATTCCGATGTGGCACTTGACCGCTCACCAGTAATGATTCAGGTGGAATACCAAATCAAATCAGAAGACCAATCGGCTTTCTTAAGCAAGTTACACCAACTTGCTGAACAACGCCGTAAAGATGGCGCTTATGCGTGGGGCGTATTGGAAGATGTGGAAAAGCCAAATCATTTTATCGAATGGTTCTTTGTGGAAAGTTGGGCAGAACATTTACGCCAGCACCACCGAGTTTCTCAAGCAGATGCTGATTTACAAGCAGAAGTAAATGCTTTCCACCAAGGCGATAAACCGAAAGTGAAGCATTTTGTCGGTGCGCAGAAAACGTATTAATCACAACTATTAAATAGAGCAAAGGATTTGAGTCACTTGCTCTATTTTTATTCCATAATACACTCCTCATACTGTATTTATAAGACAGCATCCACATATTTTACGTGTCACTTTGCCAACAAATCGCTCATTTTTACTCTCTTTGATTTTTCGTTGAACTGACAAATAATACTGAGGTTTTATACTTATAAAAAATCCTTGTCAGTCGTTAAACTTACAAGGATTGTAGATTTTTTAGTGCGATAGGTCTTTTTGCAACTGCTACATAATGCTGAGAAATGTTAAACATTCTGACCGCACTTTATTCATATCTAATATTACTTCACTAACTCAAATTCAATCACCCAAAATTGCTCATCTTGCGGATAAATATCTTTAATCACCTGACGCAACTCTGGCAAGGTCATATTTTCTTGCTGGGCGTGTTGTTCTGACAAATCATCAAAATGAATTGGTGTCACTGATAGCACTTTGATTTTGGCAAAAAATCGATCGGTCTCATTGGTGTAAACCGCCAACACTTGATTTGGCTGAAAATACGATTCGGATTTATCACGAATGGTGATCGTTTTACGTCCCGCCAAAATGTCTTGTTCAAAGCGAGTGAAGAATGTGATTTTGTTCATATCCATATTATTTTCCTTACTTCTTCCAATTCTTCAATGCATCAGCAAAAGCATTGCCCATTGCATTGTTGCCAGCTGAGCGATCACGACCTTTTGTGGAAGGGTTGCTACGTGATTTTGTCGATAAAGTGCGGTCCGTTTTTTCTGAATTTTTTGCCGCACTTTCCTCTAAACGCATAGTTAGGGCAATACGTTTACGAGGCACGTCCACTTCAAGCACTTTCACTTTCACAATGTCGCCCGTTTTCACTACTTGATGTGGATCTTCCACAAATTTGTCAGAAAGTGACGAGATATGCACTAAACCGTCTTGATGCACACCGATATCCACAAAAGCACCAAAGTTAGTCACGTTAGTCACAGTACCCTCTAAAATCATACCTGGTTTTAAGTCGCTGATGTCTTCCACGCCGTCCATAAAAGTAGCGGTTTTGAACTCACCACGTGGGTCACGACCTGGTTTTTCAAGCTCTTTGAAAATATCCTGTACCGTCGGTAAACCAAACTGTTCATCAATGAATTTCTTCGCATCCAGTTGACGAACGGCACTCGCATTACCCATTAAATCTTGGATTGATTGCTCGGTCGCTTGCAAAATCTTCTCGACCACAGGATAAGCCTCTGGGTGAACGCCCGACGCATCAAGTGGATTTTTACCTTCTGCGATACGCATAAACCCTGCACATTGCTCGAACGCTTTCGGCCCTAAACGAGGCACTTTTTTCAGTTGATCACGGCTGTCAAAACGCCCGTTTTCATCACGGTATGCCACGATATTTTGTGCAAGAGTTTTGGTCATCCCTGCCACACGTGCCAATAATGGGGCAGATGCCGTGTTTAAATCGACTCCTACTGCATTCACGCAGTCTTCCACCACCGCATCTAACTTACGCGCTAATTGGCTTTGGTTCACATCGTGTTGATATTGTCCTACACCAATCGCTTTCGGTTCGATTTTGACTAACTCGGCTAAAGGGTCTTGTAAACGGCGAGCAATGGACACCGCACCACGCAAGGACACATCTAATTCTGGGAACTCAGCCGCTGCTAATTCAGAAGCCGAATACACCGATGCACCCGCTTCACTCACCACCACAGTTTGCGCTTGCCAGTCAGTGAATTGTTTCATCATGTCTTTGGCAAAGCGTTCTGTTTCACGCGATGCTGTACCGTTACCAATCGCAATCAGCTCTACATTATGTTTTTTACCAAGCTGATAAATCGCCAGTGCCGCACGTTCTACTTGTCCCGTATGTGGATAAATCGTATCCGTTGCCAGTAATTTACCTGTATTATCCACAACAGCAACTTTTACCCCTGTACGTAACCCTGGGTCTAAGCCCATGGTATTTTTCGCGCCTGCTGGGGCTGCCATTAAAAGTGCGGTCAGATTACGAGCAAATACGTCAATGGCTTCTTCTTCGGCTTTTTCACGTAAGCTACCCATTAATTCTGTTTCTAAGTGCAATGCAACTTTGATTTTCCACGTCCACGCAATCACTTGTTCACGCCATTTGTCAGCAGGTTGACCAGTGAAACGTACGCCTAAATGCTCACGAATAATTTCTTCACAGTAACTTTGACGTGCACCTTCTTCTTGTTCAGGATCAGCATTTAAACTTAATTGTAAGAAACCCTCATTGCGTCCACGGAACATTGCAAGTGCGCGGTGTGAAGGGACATTTTTAAAGAGTTCTTGATGATCAAAATAGTCTTGGAATTTAGCACCTTCTGCTTCTTTGCCTTCTAAAACTTTTGAAACTAACACGGCATTTTGTTGTAAATAGCGGCGAACTTGTGCTAAAAGAGAGGCATCTTCAGCAAAACGCTCCATTAAAATGTATCTTGCACCGTCTAATGCTGCTTTGCTATCTGATACACCTTTTTCACTATCGACGAAAGAAAGTGCGGTCGTTTCTGGATCATTTTCTGGACTGTTCCAAAGTAAATCCGCCAATGGCTCAAGCCCTGCTTCAATCGCAATTTGCCCTTTGGTACGGCGTTTTGGTTTGTAAGGTAAATATAAATCTTCTAATTCGGTTTTACTTTGGACCTGCTGAATTTGATTACGTAGTTCTTCTGTTAATTTGCCTTGCTCTTCAATGGATTTCAAAATAGTTTGACGACGATCTTCAAGCTCACGCAAATAAATTAAACGGGTTTCAAAGTGGCGTAATTGGGTGTCATCTAAGCCACCAGTGACTTCTTTACGATAACGCGCAATAAAAGGAATGGTATTACCATCATCTAAAAGTTGAATTGCTGCAAGAATTTGTTGTGGCTGTACGGTCAGCTCTGTGGCAATAATTTGACTAATTTGTTGATTTAACATAGAACGACTTCTTTAAAAATAACATGATAAAAATTGGCAATAGGATACTGTTTTTTAGGGTTAATTGATAGTTTTTCTCATTTTTGCACTGGAAAAATAATGCTAAACTAGCCTCTATTTAATCCATATTGAAAAGGCATAATCTCCTCATTAGACAAGAGAAAATATATGGCAAAATCAAATTATATTACTCGTTCAGGCTGGAACACGTTAGATCAGGAATTAAAATTTTTGTGGAAAGATGAGCGCCCTAAAGTCACACAAGCGGTTTCTGATGCCGCGGCATTAGGCGATCGCAGTGAAAATGCCGAATATATTTATGGTAAACGGCGCTTACGCGAAATCGATCGTCGTGTCCGCTTTCTCACTAAACGTTTAGAAGTCTTGCAAATTGTTGATTACCACCCTAAACAAGAAGGTAAAGTTTTTTTTGGTGCTTGGGTAGCGCTGGAAAATGAAGTCGGTGAAGAAAAACAATATCGGATTGTCGGCTGTGATGAGTTTGATCCTGCGAAAAATTGGATTTCAATTGATTCGCCTGTTGCGCGAGCGCTGATTGGTAAAGCCATTGATGATGAAATTAAAGTTGAAACCCCCTCTGGCTTAGTGATCTTTTATATCAATCGAATTTGGTATGAAAAGTAAGAGGCACATGGTCGTGCCTCTTCTTAGACTATTTGGTTCTATGCTGGGCAAAATGCTGTGTAAAGAAATGGGTGTGCTGTTCAATGGAATCCGTCCAATAAGCCCATGTATGTCCACCTGGTTTTTCGGTATAAGTATGTGGAATATTTAAATCCAATAATTTTCGATGTAATTCACGGTTTGGTTCAATAAAGAAATCGTCAATACCACAATCGATAATGATCTGGCTTTTCGTAAAAATGAGACTATGCGCTAAATCCTTAATGTTATAGTCATGCCAATGATCATTGACTACTGCTGCAATTCCCTAATTGTTTTTAAATTGTTCAATATTCACACCACCACTCATACTCCCAATCTGACCAAATACATATTGATTTTTAATGCCAATGTATAATGCACCAAATCCCCCCATACTTAATCCAGTAATCGCTCGCTGCTCTTTAGTTGGCTCTGTCGCATAATGCTTATCAATATAGTCAACTAACTCTTTTGCCACAAAAGTGTAATATTGAGAATCTTTTTTTAGTTCACTATCTACATACCAGCTATCATAGTTGCCATCTGGTGAAACATAGATCACACCATATTTGTCCGCCAATTTACCTAAGCCTGTTTTTTTCAGGATAATTGCGGTTATTACCAGACCAACCGTGCAGTGTATAAATCGTGCTGTATTTTTTCGCTTCAGTATAACCCTCAGGTAAAACAACTGTAACAGGTATATTTTTGTTCATCGCTTGGCTATAAACGTCAATATTTTTTTCACTAAACGCCACACTCGTTGTGGAGTAACAAAGCCCTAAAACAACACTAGAAATTAAAAGCACTTTTTTCATAAATAGCCTCTCTTATTTATGTCAGCGTAGATATCTAAAGATGAGATAAAGCCTAATATTCTCAATAATCAATATAGTTCCCTGTTGTACATAAAGCAAACAATTTACTGCGAGATTTTATATCAAGAAGGCATAAGCCGATTTCAGTAGACAAGAAAACTGAGGCAAAACGAACCGTACATAAATCAGAATAGATTAATAAAAAAGGGGCTTACATCAAGCCCCCTCTATGAATTATGAATACCTTACTTTTTTGCTCCAATTGGCAGAATTTCACGACCATAGGAGTCAATCAACATTTCTGCTGCTGCTAAATAAAATGCACACAAAGCAGTTACTAAACCTAAATAACCGCCGAAATTCACAATGCTGTGGTTTTCTGTTGCATCACCAATCGCTAATGCATAAAAAGTTAAGGTTAAGAAGAAGAAAATCGTTTGTAATGCACGTGGTTTACTAAAAGAAGCTAAGAACATCATCAAAGTAAATGTTCCCCAAACTGCTAAATACCAACCTACAAATTGTGGCGTCGTATTCCCTTTAAAGAAGATAACAAACAATGCCCATGACCACCAAAATGCACCATAACTAATAAAGGCGGTGAAGCCAAAAGTGTTACCTTTCTTATATTCAAACATGCCTGCAATAATTTGTGCAGTGCCACCAAAAGCAAATGCCATACCAAATACAAGACCTAAATTTTGTGCGTCAAAAAAACCACCATTAATGAGACTTAATAACCACGTTGTTAACGCAAAACCACATAGGCCTAATGGACCTGGATTTGCATAATTTTTTGCTGATGACATAACAAGTTTCCTTAGAAATAAATAAAAAATATCGGCTGATAAAAAGGGCGATAGTATCCATGATCTTTAACGAGAAATAAAGAGGGATAAGAAAAAATATTGTGTACAAAATAAGCACACCAAAAAAAGTTGATCAAAATCACAATTTCTGTGGATTTTGCCGATTATGCTACTTTTTAGGTATATAAATGACTATAATTTTTTCAGTTTAAATAATTCAATTTTATAAATCTTTAGGAGAAATTATGATGAGTCATACTGCTGAAAATACGCTTAGCCCAGCACAATCAGAAGTTAATCTACTGGTTGAAAAAGGATTAGTGGCGCTAGAAAAATTTCGCCAACTTAATCAACAACAAGTAGATTATATTGTAGCAAAAGCCTCTGTTGCCGCATTGGATCAACATGGTGTACTTGCGATGCATGCGTATGAAGAAACAGGACGTGGTGTTTTTGAAGACAAAGCCACGAAAAACTTGTTTGCATGTGAATATGTCGTGAATAATATGCGTAATTTAAAAACCGTTGGGGTAATTAGTGAAGATGATGTCACGGGTATTACAGAAATTGCGGATCCTGTCGGTGTTATTTGTGGTATTACACCTACAACAAATCCAACTTCAACTACTATTTTTAAAGCGCTTATCTCACTCAAAACCCGTAACCCAATTATTTTTGCTTTCCATCCTTCTGCCCAACAATCTTCTGCTCATGCTGCACAAATTGTTTATCAAGCAGCAGTGGAGGCAGGCGCACCTAAAGATTGTATTCAATGGATAGAAAAACCATCAATGGAAGGGACTGCCGCATTAATGAAACACTCCGGTATTGCCACAATTCTTGCCACTGGTGGTAATGCAATGGTGGAAGCCGCCTATTCTTGTGGAAAACCTGCATTAGGTGTAGGGGCGGGTAACGTGCCTGCATATGTTGAAAAAACAGCTGACATCAAACAAGCGACGCACGATATAGTGATGTCAAAAGCCTTTGATAACGGCATGATTTGTGCATCTGAACAAGCAGCAATTGTTGATCAGGAAGTGTATGATGAATTTGTGGCAGAAATGAAATCTTATGGTGTGTACTTTGTTAATAAAAAAGAAAAAACAATGCTAGAAGAATTCATTTTTGGTGTGAAAGCAAATAGTGCAAACTGCGGTGGTGCAAAATTAAATGCTAATGTAGTAGGTAAACCAGCCACTTGGATTGCTGAACAAGCAGGCTTTAAAGTGCCAGAAAAAACTAATATTTTAGCAGCAGAATGTAAAGAGGTCGGTGAAAAAGAACCACTGACTCGTGAAAAATTATCACCAGTATTGGCTATCTTAAAATCGACTTCGACTGAACAAGGATTTGCTTTATCAGAAGCAATGGTTAACTTCCATGGCTTAGGCCACTCCGCAGCAATTCATACGAAAAATGCAGATATTGCGAAAGCGTATGGAGAGCGTGTAAAAGCGATTCGTGTGATCTGGAACTCACCTTCTACCTTCGGTGGTATCGGTGATGTCTATAATTCTTTCCTCCCTTCTCTCACCCTTGGTTGTGGTTCTTACGGTAAAAATTCCGTAGGCAACAACGTAAGTGCGGTCAATTTATTAAATATTAAACGTGTGGGAAGACGGAGAAATAACATGCAGTGGTTTAAAGTACCTTCAAAAATCTATTTTGAACGTGATTCAATTCAATATTTACAATCCATGAAAGGCATGGAACGAGTTGTCATCGTCACCGATCGTACGATGGTGGATTTAGGTTTTGTGGAAAAAATTGCCAAACAAATTACTGCGCGTGGTAATCATGTCACTTATCAATTATTCGCCGATGTTGAACCTGATCCATCTATTGAAACCGTTCGTCGTGGTGCTGAGTTAATCCGCAATTATCAACCAGATACAATTATTGCATTGGGGGGTGGTTCTGCGATGGATGCTGCAAAAGTCATGTGGTTATTCTATGAACAACCCGAAGTGGACTTCCGTGACTTAGTACAGAAATTTATGGATATTCGTAAACGTGCCTTCAAATTCCCGCAATTAGGTCGCAAAGCACGCTTTGTTGGTATTCCAACAACCTCAGGAACGGGCTCAGAAGTCACTCCATTTGCAGTAATTACTGAAGGTGACAAAAAATACCCAATTGCTGACTATTCACTGACACCGACTGTAGCAATTGTTGACCCTGCATTTGTCATGAGTGTCCCAGCACATGTCGCAGCAGATACAGGTTTAGATGTATTAACTCATGCTACAGAAGCTTATGTATCTGTGCTTGCTAATGACTTTACAGACGGCTTAGCCCTACAAGCGATTAAATTAGTGTTTGAACATTTAGAACGCTCTGTCAAAGAGAAAGATCCTGAATCTCGTGAGAAAATGCATAATGCTTCAACTATGGCAGGTATGGCATTTGCTAACGCCTTCTTAGGAATGAACCACTCTCTCGCACACAAAATTGGGGGGCGTTTCCATACTCCACATGGACGTACTAATGCCGTATTAATGCCACATGTGATTCGTTATAACGGCACTCGTCCACAAAAAACAGCAACGTGGCCAAAATATAATTATTACAAAGCGGATGTAAAATACCAAGATATTGCTCGTATGCTTGGTTTACCATGTTCAACACCAGAAGAAGGGGTGAAAGCATTTGCTCAAGCCTGTTATGAACTAGCTGAGCGTGTTGGTATTAAAATGTCTTTCAAAGAACAAGGTATTAACGAACAAGAATGGATGGATGCACGTCGCCAAATTGCGTTAGCGGCTTTTGAAGATCAGTGTTCGCCAGCAAACCCTCGTTTGCCTGTGGTTGCGGATATGGAAGTGATTTTAACTAATGCATATCATGGTTATCAGGCAAATCAATACTAATTTAGCTATCGACTAAAGTTAAAGTGCGGTAAAAATTTCATAAATTCATACCGCACTTTTTAAGTAAACAAATAGAAAGCGCTGCATTCGCAGCGCTTTATTTGCGTTATTTAAACCAATAATCCTTACTCAGCTGGATACCAATGCAAGCGGCTAAATGCGATCTGGCAAGCTTCTCCTTCTTTTGGACCTGCGTCACGTCGTCCTTTCTGTATACGCAATTCTTGTTGACCAATTACGATACTGTAATCAACGACCTCACCTAAATAAGAACGGCGTTTTACGACACCAGGAATACCACCTTGATTTACAAAGTCGATTTCTGATGGACGAGTCGCTAAAATAGCCTGGCCTTGCTGAATCAGTTCGCTAGCAGGTGCAGGATTAATCGCAAAATGTCCTTCAACACCTGCAAAAGATACACCTTGTGCAGACAAACTAACATTTAGCTGATTAGAAAGCCCAATGAAATTAAATACAAATTTATTGGCAGGATTATTATAGACATTTAACGGTGTATCAATTTGTTCAATCATCCCTTTTTTCATTACCAAAATACGATCTGATAACGCCATAGCCTCTGCTTGGTCATGTGTAACATAAATAATCGAAAAACCAAATTTACGTTGTAATGCCTTGATTTCAAAACGCATTTCTTCCCTTAAATGCGGGTCTAAACTCGACAAAGGCTCATCTAATAACATCACATCAGGATTCAATGCCAGCGCACGTGCTAACGCAACTCGTTGCTTACCTCCACCCGATAGATCATCTGGGCTTTTATCTGCTACTTTCAATAAATTAGTATGCTTTAGTGCCTCGTTAGTACGTGTTTCGATTTCTTGCTTTGACAAATTTTTCAACGTCAAAGGAAAGGCAACATTGTCATACACTGTCATATGTGGCCAAACTGCAAAGGCTTGGAATACCATACCAAAGTTTCGCTTTTCAGGTGGTAAATAGAAGTTTGTCACTTTAGACGAAAGCAAACGCTCCCCGACACGAATTTCTCCACCATCCAGATCCTCAAAACCCGCAATCATACGTAATGTGGTAGTTTTGCCGCAACCAGAAGGACCTAGCATAGAAAAACATTCGCCTTTTTCAATCGACAAACTTAAATCTGGAATCGCAATGACATCACCGAATTTTTTCATTACATGATTAAGTTGAATATAACTCATAGTTTTCTCCTTAAAATTCGGTTATTTCTGTGTTTTCTTCTCGGCATAACGTTTAATTACCGTTTGCCCAAACACAATAATAATCAACGCGATACCTGCTAGTGCAGCGGAATAAACCGTTTCACCATCTTCGTTGAGGGTATAAATCGCGACACCAATCGTCCGTGTAGAAGGTCCATATAACATGACAGAGACGGTTAACTCACGTAATGCAGGGAGGAAGATTAAGAAAAATGCAGCAATCATACCTGGACGAACTAAAGGTACAACCACATCTTTTAAAGACTGCCACATACTTGCACCACAAGCGCGCGCGGCTTCAACTAATGAATCATGGACTTGCTCTAATGCAGCAGAGTTAGCTTTCAAGGAGAATGCCATATAGCGTGCAATATATGCGATCAAAATAATCCAAACGGTATTGTATAAATTAATACCAAACTTACCACTCCAAGCTAAGATCACCCCTAACGCAATCACTGAGCCTGGTACAGAGAATGGCAACATACCTAAAAACTCTAAAATGCCTTTCCCTTTTACACGCATTTTCACGATGACATAAGAAATCATCACGCCTGCAAACATAGTGATCACCGCAGCAGCTAAGCCGAGCAAGACACTGTTACGAATTGCATCTTTAGTCAACTGCCAATCAAACAAGATAAATTTATAATTATCTAACGTGAGGTTTTCCCAAGTAATTGGTAAGCCGTAGGTTTTTAATCCACCCACAATAAAGATAGTCACTGTCGGTAAGACAATAGTGAATGCGATATAAAGCAAGCAGATGATTAATAATGGCATTCTTAACCCTCTGAGCTTCACTTCAACAGGACGGAAACTTTTCCCTGCAATAATTTGGAAACGTCCTCGATTTAGAATTTTATTTTGCAACCAAATGATTAATGCTGCTGTAGCAACCAGTACTGTTGCTAAAACGGTACCTGTACGAATAGCTTCAAAACTGCCCGCACTTTGATGAATACGTTCATAAATCAACGTTGGAATATTAAAAATCCCATTTTCGACCCCTAATACCGCAACTGTACCAAAGTGAGCCATAGAATACAGCATGATCAGTAATGCACCTGACACAATACTCGGCATCACTAATGGAATCGTAATTTTGCGAGTAATCGTAAATAAACTAGCACCAGAAATCCGTGCCGATTCTTCTAGTGTTGGGTCCATTCGTTCAAGTGCGCCACACACTTGAATAAAGACAAATGGGAAAAGGTACATGGTTTCTACTGCCATAATACCAGCGTAGCTATAAATATTGAAAATCGGTTCTTCTAAACCAAAGGTATCCATGAAGAAACGATTAATATAGCCTGCACGAGGAGAAAGTAACATTTTCCAAGCTAATGCACCAATGAAGGAAGGTAGCATAAACGGTACCAAAAACATTACTTTCATAAAACCTTTATAAGGCAAATCCGTTCTCGTTACTAACCAGGCAAAAAACGTCCCGACGATGGTGCTCATGATTGTCACACCAACCGCAATAAATAAAGAGTTTAGTAATGCCTCATAAGTTTCTTGTTGTTTTAAAATCATCACCACATCAGTGATATTAAATTGCCCATTAACCCAAAAAGAATTAATAAAAATTAATAGCACAGGCACTGCGACAACAATCACTAAAATACCAATAGATAGGGCAAGAATTGCATTTGCCACATTAAATGGACTTTTTTTCTGAATAACCGCTGTCATTGTTATTCCCTCCCTTGCTGAACAGCTTGTTGTTCGTCGGCAAACCAAAGTAAATCGTGGAAATTCACCACACAATTATCCCCCTCAGTAAACATCAAATCATGCTGCAAGGCGGTATTTGTTGAAACTTCTGTACGCAATAACACACCATCAATATCAATCATGTAATCCATAATTGCACCAAGGAAACTGGCTCGTACAATCTTGCCTTTTAACCCACTACCTGTCTTGTTTAATATAATATCTGATGGGCGGCAACCTAGTTTCCCATTCTCAGCAGGTAGGTCTGCCCATTCGATCCTTTGCATACCTTGTCCAACAAAATGCTGTCCTTGTTCATAACGCACGGGAATAAAATTGGCTAATCCCATAAACTGAAATACCATCTCATTGGCAGATTTCTCATAGATTTCCCATGGTGTACCAATTTGTTGAATATGGCCCTCTTTATCCATGATGGCTAAACGATCTGAAATAGCGAGTGCAATTTCCTGATCATGTGTTACATATAAAATAGTAATACCTAATTTCTTTTGTAACTCTTTGATCTCAAAGCGCATTTCTTCTCGCAAATTCGCATCTAAGTTATTTAATGGTTCATCAAGTAACATCAAAGAAGGTTTTGCGACTAATGCTCGCGCTAATGCAACACGCTGTTGTTGCCCACCAGAAAGCTGTGAAGGTAAACGCTGTTCTAACCCTGTTAAATTGACTAAATCAACAACATCCATCACTTGTTGCTGAATCACTGCTTTATCTAATGCTTTCAACTTTAACGGATAAGCTATATTGTCAAATACCGTCATATGTGGCCAAACTGCGTAGTCTTGAAAGACTACGCCTAAACTGCGCTGATCTGGCTGAATATCAATACCCGCTACGGGATCAGAAACAACATGTTCATCAATTAAAATGCGCCCAGCATCTGGCACTTCAAAGCCTGCAAGTAAGCGCAATAACACGGTTTTCCCACAACCAGATGGTCCAAGAAGGGTAAAACATTCACCGTCTTTTACTACAAGCGATAAATCTTTTAGCACTTCATTTGAGCCAAATGCTTTACTGACGTTTTCAAAGGTGATTGTTGCCATAAAGCACTCCTGTTTTATTGACGACCTTGCAGAATTTGGGCAAATTTTTTCACGGTTTCCTCTTTCTCTGTCAAGATAGCTTGATAATCAATTGGAATAGCGCGACTAATGGCATCTTCTACCGTTGGCATACCTTCTAAAGTCGTAATTCCTTTACGTACAGGCAAAGTTCCCTCATGAGCAATAATTTTTTGTGCATCTTCAGATAATAAGAAATCAATGAATTTTTGTGCGGAAGCTGGATTCTTCGTGCCTTTGAAAATCGCTGCTGGACTTGGAATCACTAACATTTCTTTTGGATAAACTAATTTAAGCTGAGCGCCTTTTTTAATTTTATCATTTGTAATATAGTCCACTGCTAATGAAGCTAATAAGTCACCTGAAGCGGTATCATCGATAACTTGGCCAGATCCTTTACCTACTTTGCCCTTATTGGCTTTGATTTTTTCAAAAAACTCCCAACCAAATGTCGACTTCAATAAGGCAACACTCATATAAGAGGTACCAGATAATGCTGGATTAGCAATCCCAAATGCACCTTTATATTTTGAGCCAGTAATATCCGCCCATTCTACTGGCGGCTCTTTAACAAATCTTGTGTTATAAGCAATGCCTAATGTCCCTAGACGAATTGGGGTAAAAGACCCATCAAAGTCAGGTAACGGATTAACAATATGCTCAACTTCAGGGGAAACATAGGTTTTTAACATACCGTTTGCTTTCATTTTAAAGAAATCGGGTACTTCGCTAGTCCAAATCACATCAGCCATAATTTGACCAGATTCTTTTTCTGCTGCAATTTTTGCCATCAATTTTCCTGCACCCGCTGATTGATAATCCATTGCAACCTCAGGGTGTTTTTCATTAAATTTTGCTTTTAATGCACCAATTAAAGATTCTTTCATTGAAGTGTATACAATGAGTTGTTCATTCGCTTGTGCAACATTAACCACCGCCATACCTAATCCAAGTGCAATAATGGCTGAAGATAATTTTTTATTCATAATCTACCCCTTCCTCTCTCGTTATTTATCAAGTCAATTAATTGATAATACTGATTAGCCTAGCTCATACTCTGTATGAAACTTAACCTACAATAACGCTCAAAATAACAAAAAAAAAGACCGCACTATTACACCAAAAGGAGTCAAAACCGACTCATTTCTAAGAGTACAATAGGTCAAATCTAACTCATTTTAGTTATCATAGTATGGTGGGGAGAAATGAGTAGAAAAAAAGTCTATAAATGACTCAAAAAATAAGCTAAGTAATTAAAATTTAAATTTTATTTTTTTGAGTTCGATCACAAAAAAAAGCACATAGCTACGAAAATTTTGGGTAATATGACAAGGCAACTGATGTCAAGCAAGGTGAAGATCATGTGCACCAAATTACTTCAGCAATTAACCATCTGTCTCGTCAGCTTATTTCTCGCTTTACCTATAAAAGCGAATGAGCTTGTGATCGGTACGACTTTTGCACTAGAAGGTATCCAACATCTAGTAAGTGAATGGAATAAGCAACCAAATACGATACCTATCACCACGTTAAATCGCACGAGTGCATCGCTGAATCAACTACTCTCAACTGAAAAAGCCCGTGAAGTAGATTTAATTCTAAGCTCTTCCCCCATGTTGTTTTATAACTTACAAATAGGAAATAAACTTTTTCCGTTACCCACTACATTACAAGATAACACAGGCTTTCTACCCAATATGCTCAAACCCACCACCGTGGCATTTGCCCTTTCTGGCTACGGTATGTTATTTAATACAACCTTATTACAGCAGGTTGAACGCCCATTACCACAATCTTGGCAAGATCTAACACATCCTGATTTACAAGGACTTATTGTCATCAGTAGTCCAACTCGCTCTGATACGAATCACATTATGTTAGAAGCATTATTACAGAAACATGGTTGGCAAGAAGGATGGGCATTAATTGAACAGATTATGCTAAATGTAGGTACGATTTCTGCTCGTAGCTTTGGTGTCGTTGATAAAGTTCAAGCCAATCTTGGTGCGGTTGGCATCACTATTGATAATTATGCCCATATTTTAACCCAACAAAATCATGCTCATCTCGCTTTTCGCTACTTTCCACACTTTCCTGCGTCACCTACATTTATCGCAATTGTGGCTGAAAGTAGTAAAAAGCCACAGGCAATCAAATTCATTCAATTTCTACTAAGCGAGACAGGTCAACGTATTTTAACTGATGTTCAAATGAGCAAATATCCTATTGCACCTCTACCTACAACACACCCGAAAGCCGCATTGCAACAACAGTTATTTCAACAACCACCAATTAATTACGAGCTATTACTTAAACGACAACAATTGGTTAAACTTTTATTTGAACAACATATTACACATCGTTTGGGCTTACTTCAGGAGCATTGGCGTTTATTACAACAAAAAGAACAAGCCCTTAATCGCCCTTTACCCGAATTACGCCAAATTCTGACCGCACTTCCTGTCTCCGCTGCACAAGCAGAAGATGAGGTTTATTTAACCCACTTTAATCGCACACAAGAACTGTTAAATTGGCAACATTTTTTCATTGCCCAACAAGTCGCTTTTGTTAAAGCTTTGGAAGATTTGGAATGAAAACATGGTTTAAGCATTTAGATCTCAGTACTGGATTACAGCTCTCTTTTTTAGTGAGTGTATTACTGTGCCTCTTTGTTGGTGGTGTAGGGTTATATACTTGGCAACAACAACGTAGTGAAATTAATTTCGCACTCGATCAAGACTTCCCTAAAGTACAAGCCGCATTCCAAACAGAAGAGCAAATTAATATTTTACAAAATGCCTTTGTTCATCTAGTTAATGTTAAAAATACTAACGATAAAGTCGCTCGTTATAACAATGCTAAACAACAGCTTACGACCTTAAAAGAATTAATCATTGAGTTAGATGAAAATCTTGATGACCAGTTAACTGATTTATTGCATCAACAATCCCAGTTATTAGAACAAATTTCAGCGAATATCACTGCAACACTCACTTTAAACGAAGAACTGAACAAAACTGTTTCCAAAATCAATTGGCTACATAATGATTTTCATAATGAATTTACCGCATTATTACAAGAAATGAGCTGGCAACAATCGACTCTTGCTAATAACATCGCACTACACCCACAAAATACACAAAAAGTTGAACAATTGAAAAAGTTACAACAAGAATTACTGCTAGTTTATGATTTTACTAACTATGAAGAACAAATTATTACTGAGCTACGTACACAAATTACTGAGCCAAGCCAAAACAGTGCTGTACGATTACATAATTATTTAAGTTATCTCTCTTTACTTATTAATAATCGCATTGCCTTATTGGATAAGCACTCATCGATTATTACGATTCAACAAATTTTAACGGAACTCATCCGTTTTGGCTTAAATCCACAAGAATTACCCACATTATTTTCACTCAGAACGGACCTACACCAACAGCAGCAACAATTGATTACACAAAGTGAAAGTGTATTTGATGCTTTTCGGCAACGCATTAACACACAAATTGGTAACAGTAAAAATCAGCTTCATTTATTACATAATATCGTAGAAAAAAGTACCCAATTTAATGGCGTATTAATTCTTCTCGCGATGCTCCTTGCTTGCATTTTTGTGATTGCTGTTAACTTTTTTTATATTCGTCTACGTTTACTAAAACGCTTTCAACAGCTTAACCAAGCGGTGGTGCAACTGACTAATGGAGAAGATGATGTCAAAATTGCTATTTATGGCAACGATGAACTAGGGCGCATTGCAAAACTCCTACGCTTATTTCTATTTGAAATGCAGAAAAAAACACAAGAATTAGAATTACGTAACCAAATTTTACTTGATGAAATTGACTATCGTATTAAAGTCCAAACAGCGTTAGAAAATACACAAAATGAATTAACGCAAGCCGCAAAATTAGCTGCCGTCGGTAAAACCTTAACGTCAATCAGTCATGAAATTACTCAGCCACTTAATGCCATGAATGCTTACTTATTTAGTGCCAAAAGAGCGGTCAAAAAACAAAATATAGATGCGGTCTTGACTTATTTAGACAAAATAAACCATTTAGTCGAACGTACCGCCCTCATTGTCAAACGCCTACGTCAGTTTTCACGACAAGGATCGGGGAAAATACAGGCTGTGAATTTAACAGACTGCATACAAAGTGCATGGGAACTATTAGAAACACAACATAAAAATCGCCAAGGTCGCTTAACTATACCAGCTCAACTACCCTATATACTTGGAGAAGATGTTTTAATCGAGCAGGTTTTTGTCAATTTATTCTTAAATTCCCTCGAGGCTATTGAACATGTTGCTCCCCATATTTGCATTGAAATCGCAAACATAGATGAAAACTGTATTCGCTTATGGGTATCAGATAACGGTAAAGGTTGGCCATTGACAGAAAAACTCCTACAACCTTTTGCTAGCAGTAAATCTATTAATTTAGGCTTGGGGCTATCTATTAGTCAATCAATTATGGAGCAATGTCAAGGCGAACTACGCATTGCCTCAACATTAGAACATAACGCATTAATTATTTTAACTTTTAAGGTCACACAAGATGTTTAACTCAGCATATAACGTACTGCTTATTGATGATGACATTGATATTCTCGACTCTTACCAAGATTTATTGCGTGAAGAAGGCTATCAAGTGCTTACCTGTGCCGATCCTGTAGATATCGTATCTCAAATCCCGGATAACTGGATTGGAGTCGTTCTTTGCGATGTACTGCTGCCCAATATTTCAGGGCTCACGTTACTGGAACATATGACTCAACGCGATCCACAGCTCCCTATTATCATGATCACAGGACATGGCGACGTCCCTATGGCAGTAGAGGCGGTCAAGAAAGGCGCAACTAACTTTCTGGAAAAACCCATTTCACCAGAAAACTTATTAATTCAAGTAGAACATGCGTTAGAAAAACGGGCTGCATTAATTGAGAACCGTTACTGGCAATTAGCCAAATTAAATGAAAGCTTTATTGGACAAAGTGACTGGATTTGTACTATTCGCAATCAATTACAAAAACTTGCTGATATTGATGTCCCTGTTTTCTTATGGGGACAAACAGGGACAGGACGCCACTTATCAGCAACTTACTTACATAAACTAAGTCAACGTAAACAAGCGCCTTTTATCAGTATAGAATGCTTAGAACAAAGCACTATTAATATTGAAAATCTTATTAATGAGGTGAAGCAAGGTACATTAGTATTAAAAAATATTCATCATTTACCTGCCAACGAGCAACAGCTACTCGCTAACAAACTCAATCATCAGGCTTATCCATTTCGCTTAATTGTGATTAGTGATGTTCCTTTACTTCACTTGATTCAAGCGCAAACGCTGATCGCAGAATTATATTACTTATTTTTACATACTCAGCTTGAACTCTTGCCATTAAAAAAACACGCTACGGATATAGTGCCGATCTTTTGCCATTATGTGCACAAAAGTTGTGCTAGATTGAATAAAGACTATGTCGAACCATCGAGAAAACTACGCCAACATTTACTCAATCAACAGTGGCAGGGTAATGTCAAAGAGTTAATTCATGTAGCTGAACTCTATGCAATTGGATTGCTGGCTGAACAAACCTCAACACCAACTTTCGTCACATCATCAATTAAAACCGAGAATATTAAGCCATTAGATGAACAAATCAACGAATATGAAAAACAAATTATTGAAGAAGCCCTAATTTTCTATCAAGGGAGAATTAATGAAGTAGCGAATTATTTAGATATCCCACGTAAAAAATTATACTTACGCATGCGAAAATATGGCATTGATAAGAAAAACTATAAACTGAGTTAAACTGAATGTAACGTTCTAGACACTTGACTGCGTTGTCTCAAACAAGATAAATCCTCTAATAGCGTCATAATCAATTTTACATTCAGGCAAAATCCTTTTATCCTTTTGCTCTAAATTTATTCTCTTATCCTCACTCATTAGGACCGTTGTAATGAAAAATAAAACTCTGTATATCGGCTTAATCTTTGTTGCAATACTCACATTTATTGTCGATATACTTTCTAAAAGCACTTTCGCTCTCCATGCAAAACTAAGTGCTCTCACTATCGCAATTCTATTAGGCATCTTCCTTGGCAACACGCTTTATCCTAAATTTTCACAATATACCGCACAAGGTGTCATCTTTGCCAAAGGCACACTATTACGTCTAGGTATTATTTTGTATGGTTTCCGTTTAACCTTTCAAGATATTAGCGCCGTAGGTGTTAATGCTATCGCCACAGATGCGATTATGTTAATCAGTACTTTTGCTCTTACTATTTGGCTTGGACTTCGTTATTTAAACATGGATAAACAAATTGTTTATTTAACTGCAGGTGGCTGTAGTATTTGTGGTGCTGCCGCGATTATGTCAATGCAACCTGTGACAAAAGCAGAGTCACATCAAGTGTCAGTTTCTGTCGCTGTAATTGTCATTTTCGGTACGATCTCCATGTTTTTATATCCAGCTATGTATCCTTATCTTGCAAGTTGGTTAAGTGAGCATCAATTTGGTATTTATATTGGCTCGAGTGTACACGAAGTTGCCCAAGTTTATGCAGCAGGTGGTAACATCAGTTCAGCCGTTGCGGATACAGCAGTTATATCAAAAATGATCCGTGTAATGATGCTTGCACCATTTTTACTCTTTATTTCTTGGTTACTCACGAAACAAAGTGATAATCCACAAAGCAATAAAATCACGATTCCTTGGTTTGCCTTTCTCTTTATTTTAATGGCAGTTATTAACTCTTTCTCACTCATTCCTGCTCATATTGTAAAGTGGATTGTACAAATTGACGGGCTATTACTCATCGCGGCGATGACGGCTCTAGGTTTAACCACTCACATTAGTGCCATTAAACAAGCAGGCATCAAACCGCTTATTTTAGGCGCACTAGTACTATGCTGGTTAGTAATTGGTGGATTTTTTGTCAATATGGGAATAAGTCAGCTGTTGTAAACACTAGAAAAAATCAGAAAAGTGCGGTCTGTTTTTTCAAAAATTTAGCTCTCTAACCAATTTCGTAAGAGTTGTTCACCATGTTCTGTCATGAAGGATTCAGGGTGGAATTGAACACCGTAAATCGGTAGAAATTTGTGTTGAAATGCCATAACAACTTCTTCGGCACAATGGGCTGTGATAGTAAGAGAATCGGAGAAAGATTGCTCACGAATCGCCCAAGAATGGTATAAGCCAATTTGAAATTCTAAGGGAAGCCCTTCAAATAAAGGCGAATTTGACCGCACTTTCAAACGCTGAATGCGCCCATGGCGTACTTTATCTAAATTATATAGTTCGCCACCAAAAAATTCACACAGGGTTTGGTGACCTAAACACACGCCTAAAATCGACTTAGTTTGATAATATTTGGCTAACATTGCAAATAATTGAGGATAAGCACGAGGTACGTCAGGGCCAGGAGAGATCAGAATATGACTATAATTCTCTACCTTAGATAGGTCCAATTCTTGCACATTAACCACCTCAAAAGGCACTGTTAATCGACGAATTAAATCTACTAAGTTATATGTAAAAGAATCTTGATTATTAATAATAAGCAGCCGTTTCATATCCATACTATATCCTGTTAAGAAGAAAGCAAAGTATAAAGGAAAAAGCGGATTTTTGTCTGATTTTCCGTTACACTTCCACTTATTTTTTTATCACAGATAAATCTATGTGTTTTCATTCTTTTATTCAACAAGCCAATCAATATGGTAAACAACGCCAACCATTTTTCTTTCTGATTGATTTTGAACAGCAACAACCGATCATTTGCCCTTTAACACAAGCTGCAAGTTTAGGGCTGTTTTTTGCAATTAAAGGTCAACATAATATCAATTGGCAAACACAAACCTCTTGCGAGCCTTTTAGATTAAACAAATTTCCAATAGAAAAAACCGTTTACCAGCATGGCTTTATGTTAGTGCAAGAAGAACTACAAAAAGGCAATTCTTATTTATTGAATCTCACGTATCCTACGAAAATTGAGACAAATTTGAGTCTGGCGCAGATTTTCCAGCAAACAAAAGCCCCCTATAAACTCTATTATCAAAATCGTTTTGTCTGTTTTTCACCAGAATGCTTTGTCAATATTCATCATAATCAAATTTTCACTTATCCGATGAAGGGTACTATTGATGCAACTTTACCCGATGCTGAAAAACAGTTGTTAGATTCTGAAAAAGAACGCCAAGAACATTATACTATTGTGGATTTAATGCGTAATGATTTAGCAACCGTATCAGAGAAAGTAGAAGTCACTCACTTTCGTTATGTAGAAAAAATCGAAACGCAAAAAGGCGCGATCTTACAGACAAGTTCAGAAATCAGAGGTAATTTAGCAGAAAATTGGCAAGAAAATATCGGTTCTATTTTAGCAGCATTATTGCCCGCAGGCTCTATTAGCGGTGCACCAAAAGAAAAAACGGTACATATTATTCAAACCGCAGAACAACAACCTCGAGGTTATTACACGGGAATTTTTGGTCTTTTTGATGGTGAGTCATTGCAAAGTGCGGTAGCAATTCGCTTCATTGAACAAGTCGATGATGAGTATTATTTCCGTAGTGGCGGAGGAATTACTATCTTAAGTGAGTTAGAAGATGAATACCAAGAATTACTGCAAAAAGTCTATGTGCCAGTAGGATAAACAATGATGTTTTCTCTGTTTGAAACAATTGCAATTGTCAACGGTGAGATTCAACATCTTGCCTTACATCAGCAACGCTATATTGACAGCTTAAAGCAATTTTATGCAAAAAAGGCAGTCAATGTTCATGATTTTGCCCAAGTTATTCAAATTCAAACCGCACTTGAGCAGACTCAATATGCTCCGTTGATTCGTTGCCGTATTGATTATAATGCCACTGAATTACAAGTGCAGTACTTTGCTTATCAGCGCAAAACTTACCGCACTTTTCAGCCAGTAATTTGTGACGATATTGAATATGGTTTGAAATATGCTGATCGGACTCCGTTAGCTCAATTGCTACAACAAAAAGGTGATTGTGATGAAATCATGATCATCAAACAAGGTAAAGTAACGGATTGTACCATTGGAAATCTGGTCTTTCGTCGAGGTAAACATTGGTTTACGCCTGATACGCCGTTATTAGCTGGCACGCAACGGGCAAAATTATTAGCAGAAAATAAAATCCAGCAATGTACGATCTTATTAGAAGATATCGCAACATTTGATGAAATCCGTTTAATTAATGCACTCAATCCACTGTAAATTTTCGTTGAACAGCGTACAATAAAAATACTTTTTTAATCAGCAAAAGGAGATGAGAGAAATGACGAAAGTGATTCATACTGACAATGCCCCAGCAGCAATTGGCCCTTATGTACAAGCCGTTGACTTAGGGAATATGTTGTTAACTTCTGGGCAAATTCCAGTGAATCCCAAAACGGGTGAGGTACCAGCTGATATCGTGGCACAAGCACGTCAATCTTTAGAAAATGTCAAAGCCATCATTGAACAAGCGGGATTACAAGTCGCAAATATTGTGAAAACCACGGTATTTGTCAAAGATTTAAATGACTTTGCCGCAGTAAATGCAGAGTATGAACGTTTCTTTAAAGAAAACAATCACCCTAACTTCCCAGCACGTTCATGTGTTGAAGTTGCTCGTTTACCAAAAGATGTAGGTATTGAAATCGAAGCTATTGCAGTCAAAAATTAAGTAAAGCCCAAATTAAAAAAAGGCCATCTTTTTCAAGGACGGTCTTTTTTCTTGTTTTTCATTCACTCTTTAATATGGAAAAAATAATGACAATGGGCGTTGTTTAATCAATTTCCAAACACACTTACCAATATCACACCAGCTTTCAATTTGTGCATCTAATGAACGTAATGCGACGCAAAGTGCAATAAAGAAACTTACGACTAAGTTCACAATCCCGATCAATAACACCAGCATCAATCCTTGTAAAAACAGCTGCCAAGTGAAATCGCCACTGATCGCCATATAACCCAAATTGGCAGAAGAAAACGCTACATGGCGAATATCAAGTGGTAAATTTAACAAATATCCGACTAAACCTGTTAAGCCTAACAATAAACCGAAACACAAGTTACCCATAATCGAACCATAATTATCATGCCAATATTCTGCAAATTTATAGCGCATATTACGAGTTAAAATACGACGTAAAATGGGGTGGTTACGCAAACGCATTTTTAAATTCAAATAATTACTGCGATTATCAAAATAACCTGAAATAATCCCCGAAAAAAACAACCAAAAACCTGCAATCGCTGCAAACCACAACGACCCTTTCATTGGATCAATAGATTTTTGCTGATATGCAATCTCTGCTTCTGTGAGTAAAGGCATGCCAGCATAATACTGATAACCTATGGCTAGCAAACAAGCGACTAAAATAGCGAGCGTGACATTACCTAATACGGCCACCGTTTGCGAACGAAATACATCAATGAGTAATTGTGCCAATTGCAGGTTAACAGATTTACCTTGTCCATTATCCACAGTTTCTGCAAAACGAGCCGCAGTCATTGCAGGCTGTTTCGTCGCCACAGTGCCATGCAACATGAAAATAATTGTAAAACCAATACCGTAATTCAATCCTTCAGCAATACCACGCCATACTCGGTCTTCAATCAGATCACCTAAATACAGCTTAAATAGCGCCATAAAAGCAATTAAAATGCCACCACCTGCCGCTGAAAAAAACATATTACGGTATTCTTTTCTATCACGCGTAATGTAATGCTCACCATGATCACTTTTATTTTGGGTAATACTGCGCGCCAACATTTTGACACTCTGTTTCCATAAATCTACCGCACTATGACTACGTGCAGAAGCAATGGCTAATTCGCCCGTAAACACCAAAATACGATGTGGTAAAAGGCGATCCTGCTGAAAAATATCCATTAAAGTAGCTAAGCGAGTTAATGTTTGATCAAGACGTGTTAATAAATGCGCGACACCTAATGTTGAACCTGCACTTGCACCACGGCGATGGATGCGATCAATTTGCTCTCGACATTGATCAAACATCACTTGTAAATGAGCATCATCATATTGTCGATTTTGACGATGTGAGGCTACCCAATTCGCCACCTCTCGATGTAGCGCAACAAAAGGCGAATCAGCATCAAGTAAAGTGGGATCAAGTCGCATTAATTCAGGTTCAAGTTCTTCTGCTGCAATCCAAATAGCCAGCATTTCAATCGCAAAAAAGCCTTCATAACGTAAATGATTATGTACATTCTCACGCTCTTTTTCTGTACTCTGTTGCTGTAATATATCTAATAATTTGATCCAATCTTGGATTGCTGTTGCCTGTAACCATTCTTCATCACTTTCTTCGCAAAATAAAACAAAGAAAATATCACGTAAGTCATTTAAATCTTTAAAAGAAGGATTAAAACGCTCATATAAACGTTTTTGTATCTCACGCCCAAAGCCTTCTCGACCAAGTAAACCACAACTAATAAAAAGTGGATAAAGACGCATTTGGCAAATCCACTGACATAATAATGAAGCGATCTTTCCAGCTAACGCCACATCATTTTGTAAAATTTGTATTAAATAAGATAAACGCTGAGGCGCTTCTTTTTTCCCTCCCAAACGTAACCACTGGCATAAGCCATTTAATACAGTAAATGTATTTTGTTGCTCAATATGTGTTGTTAAAAAAGGAATAATATTTTCTTGGTTTAACTTGTATTTTTCGATCATAAAGTGCTAGTTAGTTGCATAAAATAAAAATTGGCACGATAAAGCCCAATGGTTAAGGACGTAAAAATAGCACATTCAACGCACAATGAAAAACTAATCATCGATCAACTAAACATCTTAGTTGTGCAATAGAAACAAAAGTGCGGTCTATTTTGGTGTTATTTCACTCATAAATCGCTTATTAGAGACTGTTATATCATGTGGTCGATTGAATAATGTGGATGTAAAAAAGGTGGAGTGATACATCCGCCTGAAGATTTGGCAACAGCTATTGAGCAAGTACAATCAATTACACCATCAGCTCAAACGGTGGCAACAACTGTGGATAAAGAGACAGAAGCCTATTTTAATCAATCTGTGAAGAAAGCGCTAAAACAAAATGATATTAATCGTGCACTCAATTTAGTTAATGAAGCAGAAAAATTAGGTTTAACTTCACTACGTAAAATTTTCTTACAACACGTTTCCCCTAAATAAAAATCATATAACTGTCTTTTTCATTATGGATTTTCGCCACAGTTCACTGTAGCTTTTTTATTCACTCTATTCAGAGAGTCATAAAAACATTAGAATGATTTTATTAATTTTTGAGCGTTAATTTTAAGGAAACAAAATGAATATCATGCACTCTCTGATCGAAAGTACCAAAGACCTGCTAAAGAAATATCCACTCGCAATAGTATTTATTTTAATCAGCACTTCATGTATTCCTTTCATTCAAGATAACAACATTTCCGCTTATGCCATCTTGATTTTATTATTACCAATTTATTTTTCCACAACATTAATGTTGCAAAAAATTAAGTATGCTCATTGGATCACAATCAGCTACGCTATTGCTATCACCTTCGCTTTTTATTTTGCTGAACGTGATATTTATGATAACTATGCTTATTGGGGATTATTACTTATTCATTTTTTGTTATTTATTACTTATCCACTTACGCAAGATAATCGACACTTTATCTACGATACAATATCTCGTTTTGTACAACTTATTCTGTCTATTGCCATTGCATGCATTATTTGTCTTTTTGTATTACTCATTTTTACTAGTGTTGAATATCTGTTTAATCTAAGCATTTTAACGTTCAATGTAATACCTAAAACGATTCTATTTACTACGTTCTTCTTCACGCCCATTTTATTTCTTATTTTTGAGCAACGTTTAGCAAACAATGTCCAAAATGAACGTTTTCACTATGTCATTGAACTGGTAATTAACTTTATTTTCTCGCCTGTTGTCATCATTTATACCTTCCTTGTGTATCTTTATTTAGCAAAAATTCTCCTTCATTTTGAGTTACCACAAGGGGGAGTCGCCTACATTATTATGCCTTATATCGCGCTAGGTCTACTGTGCCATGCGCTACGTTTATTATTAACGAAACCTAAATGGACATGGTTCTATCGCTATTTCAGCTACCTTTCTATTGCACCATTGATTTTACTCTGGTTAGGCATCAGCGAACGTGTTACTACTTATGGTCTAACCGAAACAAGAGTTTTCTTAGTCATGATTGCGAGTATCATTACAGTGTTTGTAATATGTTCTATGCACCCACGTTGGTTACAATATCGCTGGTTTATACTTCTCACCTGTACTGTCATTTTCGCTGGTATGATAGTTACCTCACCTTATCATCTAACTCAACAAAATCAACTTGTGCGCTTTGAACGCGTGTTGACTGAGCTGAATCTTCTCGATCAACAAGGAAAAATTAGCTCAAAAATTTTTGAGAAAAATTTTGCGAAAAAATTAAGTCGTGAGCAAGCTGAAAAATATAAATTATTAGATGAGATTATTGTGCCTTATATAAAAACTAACCCACAAGCAATCGCGAAATACGGTAAAGAAAATCTTGATTACTTATCTGGTTTTTACTACAACCAAATTATCTACAATAATAATTATCAAGATAAATATGCTACCATTAGCTTTTATGCGTATGACACAAACAGAAACTATAAACAAGCGATTGATATTCAGTCTTATCAAAAACTCTATTTAATCAATGGTTATAGCGATACAAAATCGCAAGATGAAGCATCGGAACAAGATAAATCTCAATTATTCCAACGTCATTTTGCGCTTATCGATGAAGATTCTGGCTATCAATATAACTTCAGTGAAAGTTACTTTGCAGAGGTATTTAAGTCAGCAGGATTGGACATTCACCAAAAATACCAACAAGAGGAACTGCTTCCTTTAGCTGAAAAGCTTACTAAAGTGCCAACAGAAGAAGGGGGGCTATTAATTTTCCGTGATATTGATTTTAAATATGAAGAACATGGTGAAATTAAAGGCTATGTTTATCAAGGCGGCTATATCGAATTCTACCTTGCCCCTTAACAACGCGAGAAAGTGCGGTCAGTTTTGACGAGTTTTTTGCATTCAGACAAGCTGCACTTTCTCTTCTTATTCTCGCAAATATCCACACTTGCATCTAACCTAAAAAAAGCGGTATGTCAAAATTTACTCAAAACACACCGCACTTTTATCTCGCTAAGTCCATTCTTCATAACCATCTTCGCAAATCCATACTGCGCCTGCTGGGGCATAAGTAATCCACCATGTATTATCAATATCATATTCCATTTCATTTTCATCATAATGATCTGGCCAAGCTTGGCGAAATACATCAATCTGTTCTTCAATCGACCCTTCGAGGAATTTGCCTTTAGTCGCTAACTTGAGTTCCCCTGTTTTCATTAAATCTGCCATCAATTCTAAAAACATTTCTTTGATTTCGGGTTTATCTTGTATATCACCGAAACACACTTGAAAACTAGCAAATAGACCATCTAACGAAAGTCCTCGATTCTCTTCAACAATTCTTTTATATTGCGCTTCTGACATTTTCTCTAACATGTTCACCTCCTTACTTTATTGAAATTTCAGTTCAAATTTATTCATTCTCCATAATTTAACACTATCATCTAGCACTTTTATCTCGCTAAGTCCAATCTTCATAACCATCTTCCCAAATCCACACTGCGCCTGCTGGCGCATAAGTAATCCACCATGTATTATCAATATCATATTCCATTTCATTTTCATCATAATGATCTGGCCAAGCTTGGCGAAATACATCAATCTGTTCTTCAATCGACCCTTCGAGGAATTTGCCTTGTATTGCAAATTTCAATTCGCCGTCATGCATTAATTCTGCAATAAAAGAAAGAAATAATTCTTTTGTTTCATCTGAATCTTTTACTGAACCAAAATAATCTTCAAATTCCGCTAATAATGCGAAAAGAGGTAATCCTTTAGATTTTTCCAATATTTTCTTTTTCATATTAGGATTCATATTCCTTCTCCACTATAGTTATTGAAACTTTAATTCTATTGATTTCCCCCTTGGATAGCGTTCTTCTCTGACGAACGCGTTAGCAACAAAATGAGAAACATATTCGTTCATGTAAACACCAGCGCAAACTCAATCGACGATATAACCTCATCTTATATAAAAAACGGTTAATTTTTCAAAGCGTAACACTTTTTCAAAACTAACCGCACTTTTATCTCGCTAAGTCCATTCTTCATAACCATCTTCCCAAATCCACACTGCACCTGCTGGGGCATAAGTAATCCACCATGTATTATCAATATCATATTCCAATTCCTTATCATCATAATGATCTGGCCAAGCTTGGCGAAATAAATCAATCTGTTCTTCAATCGACCCTTCGAGGAATTTGCCTTGAGTCGCTAACTTGAGTTCCCCTGTTTTCATTAAATCTGCCATCAATTCTAAAAACATTTCTTTGATTTCGGGTTTATCTCGTATATCACCGAAACACACTTGAAAACTGGAAAACATACCAATTAATGTAAGCCCCCTATTGTTTTCAACAATTCTTTTATATTGCGCTTCTGACATTTTTTCTAACATATATCACCTACAATTACAGGAACATTGATCTTTGCTGTTTAATCAAACAAGTATGTTCAAATTTAATCAAAACACACCGCACTTTATACAAAAATAAAAAAGAATGCACTTGAAATATTTGCAATAAAATCTATTAGCTAAACATCATAAGTCCCCATCACAACGGCTTGATCCAAAATATGCCCCTGCATTGCAAAATGAAGATCATTAAAGCGGAATCCTGCTTCCAGATCTAATGTGCAATCCAAAGCATACACAATCAATTCATAGCGATGTTGACAATTTGGCGGTGCCATTCCACCATAAACAGAGGCTTCAGCAATATCAAATTTGCCTAACACGCTTGCCCACGAGTTCGCCCCTTGCACATAATCAGTCGCAGTTAAACTTTCATTTTCTTGCACAGAAGTGCGCTCTAAATTAGCGATTAACCAATGAATCCAAACGAAACCACTCGCCGTAATCGCATCTTTATCTTCTAACACGACTGCAAAAGACTTTGTCCCTTCAGGCGCACCGCTAATTTCAAACGGGATAGAATAAGTTGGCATACCATTTGGGCTAAATTGACTACCTCGTTTACCGAATTTGTCTTCAAATGCCCCATTTTTAATGGCTGAACTGGTGACTTTCATCATTTCTCCTTAGTTTGTAGTTAAACAGGCACTTTCTACTATAACTGGAATTGATGAAAATTTCGCTAGATTATTTGTAATTTAAGAAAAAGAAAAGTGCGGTCGATTTTTTAGAAATTTTGAAAAAACAGACCGCACTTAATGTTAAGGGATTGAGAGTAAAGAATAGCGTGAGCTTACGACATTCGTCCATTCTCAATATGAATCACTTGATCGCAGATTGCCATTGTTGAAGCACGGTGGCTGACTAATACAATTAGTTTTTCCGATTTCACATTGAGCAATGACTGCAAAATAATCGCTTCGTTTAAACTGTCTAAGTTACTGGTTGGCTCATCTAGTAAGATAATTGGCGCATTGTGCAAGAACGCACGGGCAATGCCGATACGTTGTTTTTCACCGTCCGATAAGTTACTGCCTAGCTCGGTGACTTTAGTGTCATAACCTTCTGGTAAGCTCATAATAAAGTCGTGAATCGAAGCTTTTTTCGCTGCCTCAATTACTTGTTCTTTGCTTGCACGGCGATCTGCCATCAAAATATTTTCATAGATAGTTTCATTGAAAATATAGGTTTGTTGGGTGATGTAAGCGATATTATCACGCAAGCTGAGGGTATTAATTTCTTTTAAATCTTTGCCATTGATGCGGATTGTCCCTGATTGTGGATCGTAAAAACGCATAATCAATTTCAATAAAGTACTTTTGCCACTGCCACTACGTCCGTGAATGCCTAAAATTTCGCCTTTAGTTAAACGTAAATTCACATTTGAAAGGATTTGTTCGTTATCATAAGCAAAACTTAAATGTTCAACATCAAGTTGGTTCGCATCGGTTAAATCAACGCCTTTCACCACGTCTTTTAAGTGCGGTTCTTCGGCTAATAAACCCAGTACACGCTCACCACTGGCTAGGGTTTGCAATAAGTTATTAGACAAATTACTTAACGCAATCACAGGCCCATAGCTGGACATCAATAGAATCACTGCGATTAATAAACCTGCAAAGTTGATTTGTTGATTCAAATATAGCACTACGCCAGCGATTAAAATCAGGATATTGAAAGCAGAAACCGCAATTTCTGTATAAGAACGCACTTTACCTTCTTGTTGTTTGATTTTTAAAAAGGCTTGGTCGATTTTTTCACTACGTTGGTGAATGCCAGCCAAACGCTCTTTTTCATTACCAAACAGTTGCAATTCTTTCATTCCACGAATGCTATCGAGGAAATAATCGTTCATTTCACCTACGAGCTCACGATAAATACGCCCGTCTTCACGTGCCATTTTTGTCGTGATAATTGGTAGAATTAAACCAATGGTGATATAGGCTAAAAATGCAATTAGCGTAAACCACAAAGAAATGTGCGCAAACACTGCCAATAAAAAGCTTGAGGTTAAGAATGCAATCATAATTGGGGCGATAGTGTGTGCATAGAACACTTCTAACAATTCAATGTCATTGGTCACTAATGATAATAATTGCCCTGATTGCTTACCCTGTAATTTCACAAATGCTAGTTTACGCAAGGCAGAGAATACTTTATCTCGTAATAAGGCTAACAATTTGAACGCAATGTAATGCCCTGACATTTGTTCAAGGTAGCGTAAGATGCCGCGTGCTACCGCTAAGACGATAAGTGCGGTCAAAATTTGCGAAAAACTGAGATGAGTTGGGAAATCCAATAAGTTAGATAAGCCCATCGCACCAAGCACCATAATGAAGATAGCAGCTAAAAAACCAAGTACTCCCATAATAATGGTGAAGCTCATAATATGGGCTAATGGTGTCACTAACTTCAATAATTGCCACATAATGGCAAAACCATTTTTACGCATATTGTTGCCCTCCGTTGCGAGTATTTTCGCGGATATTCTCTAAGTTACGTTGTTGATTGAACATTTCCGCATAAATGCCATTTGTCGCCATTAAACTTTCGTGGTTGCCTTGCTCTGCTAATACTCCTTGTTGTAATACATAAATTTGATCCGCTTTGACGGCATTTGCTAAACGGTGGGAAATCATCACAATGGTTTTTTCTGCTTTTAAACGTTGAATGAAATTCAAAATAATTTCTTCACTTTCCACATCAATGTTGCTGGTGGCTTCATCGAAAATGTAGAAACTTGCATTATGTAATAAGGCGCGCGCAAGGGCTAAACGTTGAATTTGTCCGCCAGATAAGTTACTGCCACGGCTTAACAATGCCATATCTAAACCGCCATTTTCACGTACAAAGTTGGCAAGGTTAACTTGTTCTAACACATCGTAAATTTGTTCATCTGTGGCGTTTAAGTTCGCCATTAACATATTTTCACGCAAGGTGCCTTTGAACACATAAGAGCTGTGACTGACTAATGACACATGACGATAGAACGAGTGGCGATCAAGGTCTTGGATTTCTTGTCCATTGAATAAAATCTTGCCTTGCTGTGCTTTGTGGAAGCCCATTAATAAGGACACTAAAGTGGATTTACCGCAGCCACTTTTACCCACAAAAACCGTTAATTGTTTTGGTTGAATCGTTAAATCTAAACCATTAATCGCTTGTTTTTCAGCGTTATAGGCAAAGTGTAAATTTTGGATATCCACTTGAACTTGATTTTCTGCTCTAAAATCTACCGCACTTTCGTTGGTTTCTACTGGTATATCTAATAATGTGAAAATTTTGTCTGAGGCAGCTTTGCCGTTCATTGCCACATGGAAGAACGAGCCAAGCAAACGCAATGGAATAAAGAACTCTGAAGCCAATAAGATAAATAAAATCACACCGAAAATGCCTAAATTATCTGATTGGAATTGTAGAAGTGCGGTCAAAATACCGATTGCTGCACCACCGTAAGCCAACAAGTCCATCAAGGATACGGAGTTGAGCTGCATGGTGAGTACTTTCATTGTAATAGTACGGAATTTTTCCGCCTCAATATCCATTTGTTTCGCTTTGTAGCCGTCATCTTGATAGATTTTTAAGGTAATCAACCCTTGTAAATTATCTAAGAAGCTGCTGCCCAATCCCACATAAATAGACCAATACTTATGCAGTAAACGTTTTGCAATTTTATTCACTGCAATAATCGACATCGGAATTAAGGGCACACAAACTAATAAAATTAACGCAGTTGGCGCATTAAACCAAACAAGGAAAATAAATAAGGTTAACGGTGCTAGTAGGCTGTAAAACAGTTGTGGTAAATAGCGACCAAAATAGATTTCTAGCTGTTCGACCCCTTCTGATGCCACTTGGATAATTGATGAAGTAGATTGTTGGTTGACTTGATTTAACGGCATTGCAGCTAATTTTTGGAAAATAAGCGTACGCAATTCATGTTTAACGTTGGTACTGGCTTGATAAGAGGCTTTTACTGACATCTTGCCTGCAAAAGCCCGTACTGCAAGGGCAACAACTAAGTTAATTGCATAGCTAAACAATGTGCCAAGTGTTAATGTTTGCTCAAAGGCTTGTTCTAAACACAGCGCAAAAATGACCGCACTTACTATGCTCGCTACTAATGCAACCCAGCTCCATAACACTGTTTTTGCGACCCATTTTTTGCTATCAGACACTGTATTTATCAATCGTTTATCGATCATCATAAAATATTTGTCCTTAAAAAATCTTAGTTCAAATCAAAGCGCATTATTCTAACACAAATGAGAATTGCTTTTATTAAAAATAAAAAAAAACAAGCCAGCAAGCTTACTCAAACTTACTGGCTATTTAAGCGATAAAAAATAGAATTATTTTTTACTTAGTTTAGGCATAAGACTGGCTATTAATGTTGCACTAATAATAACAACAATGCCAAACCAAGATAATAATGAAATCGATTCACCTAGTAATATAATTGCTAAAAAGACACCAAAAATAGGTTCAAGTGCGGTTAATAATCCTGTTAAATTAGTATGAGTAGCATTGAGTCCTTTATTCCATAACCAATAAGCAATCCAGCTACAGAAAATAGAAAGATAAAGTAATCCAGCAATCCCTTGCCAATTCCAATTTATTTGCCAATCTTGTGTTAGTAGCAGTGTAAAAGGTAAACACGTTATTGCACCTAATACAACTGAAATTGCGGTATAGGCAGGTGCTGTTATATGTGTAATCATCTTTTTAGTCCAACGTAAACTCGCAGAAAAACAAATACCAGCTAATAATACTAAGCCACAACCTAACAGGCTGATTTCACCTGTATCTCCACCACCAATAATTAACATAGCAACACCTAAGAAAGCGATCACACCGAATAACCAATGATACCAACAGGCTTTATCTTGAAAAAAGAAATGTCCAATAAAAACTATTAATAATGGTTCCAAACCAATAATTGTCACTGCACTTGCTGCAGAGGTATATTTCAAACCAATAAATTGTAATAAAAAAATTACAGGGTAATTAATAAAACCAAGCCACCACAATTGACTACGCCAGTGTTTATCTACTTTTTTCCAATGACGTAAAAACAACGGAAAAATAAGAAATGAAATAATAATTAAGCGTACTTGAACAGTGAGTACAGGATCAAGCATAGTAAATGCATATTTACCCGCAACGAGAGAACTCGCCCAAATACATAAAGCTAGAATTTGATAAAACATGATATAAAAAAGTGCGGTTAAAATTGGATTTATTTTAACCGCACTTTAATAGATTGAAATAAATTTTTTTAAATATCTAAATTCGCATGTAGTGCATTACTTTCAATAAATTCACGGCGTGGCTCCACTTCATCACCCATTAATGTGGTAAATAATTGATCTGCCGCGACAGCATCTTTAATAGATACTTTTAACATACGACGTGCATTTGGATCCATTGTGGTTTCCCAAAGTTGTTCAGGATTCATTTCACCTAACCCTTTATAACGTTGTACCATTAAACCACGACGTGACTCTTTCACTAACCATTCTATCGCTTGTTCAAATGAAGTAATGGCTAGTTTACGTTCGCCACGTGTAATATAAGCGCCCTCTTCAATTAGACCAACTAATTGTTTGCCTAATTTCATAATACGGGCATATTCACTACCTGTAGCAAATTGGAAATTGAGGAAATAATCTGTATCAATTCCATGAGTACGTACTGTCAATACTGCTTCATGTAAATGCCGTTCATTATTAAATACAAGGTGATAGCTATAATGGTTACCATTAGTTTCTTTTGCCGCTAACTTTTCAACCAATGTTGAAATCCAAGTTTCTACGGCACTTTCTTGTGCCATTAATTCTGTTGTTAATTCAGGATGATAAATAAGTTCTTTCAATACAGCTTCAGGATAATAGCGTGCTAAACGTGCAATCATTTTCTGAACAGCATTATATTCAGAAACTAAAGTTTCTAAAGCTAATCCATTCATCGCAGGCGCATTTTCATTCACATAAAGTGCAGCATTTTCTAACGCTAAAGCAACTTCATATTGCACCATCGCTTCATCATCTTTGATATATTGCTCTTGTTTGCCTTTTTTCACTTTATATAAAGGTGGTTGTGCAATATAAACATGCCCACGTTCAATCAACTCTGGCATTTGACGATAAAAGAATGTCAACAGTAAAGTACGAATATGTGCACCATCCACGTCCGCATCGGTCATAATAATAATGCTGTGATAACGCAATTTCTCTGGGTTATATTCATCACGACCAATACCACAGCCAAGTGCGGTAATTAATGTACCCACTTCTGCAGACGATAACATTTTGTCGAAACGTGCTTTTTCTACGTTCAGGATTTTCCCTTTTAATGGCAAAATCGCTTGGTTTTTACGGTTACGCCCTTGTTTTGCTGAACCGCCCGCAGAGTCACCCTCCACCAGATACAATTCAGATAAAGCGGGGTCACGTTCTTGACAGTCAGCTAATTTGCCTGGTAAACCACCTAAATCTAATGCACCTTTACGGCGAGTCATTTCACGTGCTTTACGCGCCGCTTCACGTGCACGTGCGGCATCAATAATTTTACCCACAATAATTTTGGCATCAGATGGGTTTTCTAATAAATATTGTTGCAAATATTCATTCATCACCGATTCCACCGCACTTTTCACTTCAGAAGACACTAATTTATCTTTCGTTTGTGAAGAGAATTTTGGATCAGGCACTTTCACCGAAATAATCGCTACTAAACCTTCACGCGCATCATCACCTGATGTTGCCACTTTTGATTTTTTATTGTGCCCCTCGTTTTCCATATAGTTATTTAAACTACGGGTTAACGCACCGCGGAAACCTGCTAAATGAGTACCCCCATCACGTTGTGGAATGTTGTTTGTGAAACAATATACGTTTTCGTTAAAGCTGTCATTCCATTGCATTGATACTTCCACACCAATGCCGTCTTTCTCGGTTGAAAAATAGAATGGTTTTTGGTGAATTGGATTTTTATTACGATTTAAATATTCAACGAAGGCTTGAATACCACCTTCATAATGGAAGTGATCTTGTCTATCGTTACGTTTATCAAATAACTTGATCGATACGCCTGAATTTAAGAATGACAATTCACGCAAGCGTTTTGCTAAAATGTCGTATTCAAATTCGATGTTGTTAAAAATTGTTGGGCTTGGCCAGAAACGAACTGAGGTGCCTGTTTGATCTGTTTCACCAATGGCTGCTAATGGTGCTTTAGGTTCACCTAAATGATAAATTTGTTCGTGTACTTTACCTTGACGACGAATAGTTAATTGCAACTTGTCAGACAATGCGTTTACAACCGATACACCCACGCCATGTAAACCACCAGATACTTTATATGAGTTATCATCAAATTTACCACCTGCGTGCAATACAGTCATGATCACTTCCGCAGCAGAAACCCCTTCTTCTGGGTGAATATCAACAGGAATACCACGACCGTCATCTTGTACAGACACTGAATTATCAGTATGAATAGTTACCGTAATATCTTTGGCATAGCCAGCTAAAGCTTCATCAATTGAATTATCTACCACTTCAAACACCATGTGGTGTAAACCCGTACCATCATCTGTATCCCCAATGTACATACCAGGACGTTTACGTACAGCATCGAGTCCTTTCAAGACCTTAATACTATTCGCGCCATAATTTTCAGGGGTATTATTTGACATTGTTTCTCTCTTTTAAAACGGTAAAAAATTGCTGTGATTATAGCAAAAATTTGAAGAAATGGCTAAAAATAACTGCGGTTGGTTTTATGACCATTTTGGTACTAATGTATCAATCATCTAATAACGCCCCCTAAAACTACTCAATATTTCTCGCTCAATATTATTTAAAAAATAAAAATTAACAAAATTAAAACAATTTATTCACATTTCTATTGATTTAATTCTCATATTGGATATATTTAATATTTATAAAATAAAATATTAAAATAACCAAATATAAGGGAGATAATAATGAGTCAATTTGATCAGATTAATCAAAGTAAACGTCAGTTTATACGTTCAGGTTTAGCAATGGGCACCTTCAGTGCAATTGGGGGTACTGGATTACTATTACCAAGCAGTGTAAAAGCAAACTTGCCTAAAATTTCTTCTTCTGCCAATATCGTTATAGCGGGTGCGGGTGCTGCGGGATTGACGATTGCTTCTCGACTAGCTGCTCGACTTGATCCTACGGCTAAAATTACCTTAATTGACTCTCGTATCGCACACTATTACCAACCAGGTTTTACCCTTGTTGCAGGGGGAATCAAACCTGAAAATTATGTTGTCTCTCAAACAGCGGATTATTTGCCTGAAAACGTAAAATGGATTCAAGCGTCAGTGAATGAATTTGATCCAGATAGCAACAGTCTAACAACCTCAACAGGCGAGAAAATCACCTACGATTATTTATTTGTTGCAACAGGTCTAAAACTAGATTACGACGCAATAGAAGGGATGGATGTTAATCTTATTGGCAAAAATGGTCTAGGTAGTGTTTATCACAGTCCATCTAGTGCCTATAAAACATGGCAATTATTGGACGAGTTTGCAAATAAAGGGGGAGATGCGGTCTTCTTACGTCCTGCAACAGAAATGAAATGTGCTGGTGCGCCATTAAAATATGCCTTTATTGTTCGTGATTACTTACAAAGAAGAGGCACACTCGACAAATCTAAACTGCTTTATAACGCTCACAATAACACATTATTCAGTGTACCTATCGTCGATGCAAAATTAAAAATGCTGTTTGCTGAAAAAAATATCCATGTAGATTATAACCGCGTGTTAACCGCGATTGATCCTGCTAAACGTATTGCAACATTTAACAGCCCTGAAGGAAAAGTCGACGTTAATTATGATTTTATTAACGTTGTACCTCCAATGAGAGCACCCGATGCAGTGCGTAACTCACCACTAGCTTGGCAAGAAGGCGGATTTGCAGCAGATGGTTGGGTTGAAGTTGAAAAACACAATCTACGTCATCGCCGTTATAAAAACGTGTTTGCAGTAGGTGATGTCGCAGGTGTACCGAAAGGAAAAACAGCAGCCAGTGTTAAATGGCAAGTACCTGTTGCAGTAGAACATTTATTAGCCGAGTTAGCGGGAAAACCTTGTGATGAAGTTTACAATGGTTACACTTCTTGCCCAATGATTACTCAACTGGGTAAAGGCATGTTAATTGAATTTGACTATAACAATCACTTGACGCCATCTTTCCCTGGCATCATTGCACCGTTAGAAGAATTATGGGCAACATGGGCAATTAAAACATTAGGTTTAAAACCAACTTATTTAGGCATGTTACGCGGATTAGCTTAAGGAGAATTAACAATGAAAGAAATGCAATTTGATACACTCTGGGCGGTAACCCAAATTATGTTAGGCTCATTCTTTTGGCCACTTCTCTTCGTTGTAGTGGTGGTCTTAGGTTCTTTCTTTTATTTATTAATCAAAGAAAAAGGCGTGGTGTCTTGCCGTTTAAAAGGTAGCAGCTTTTTAGGTTTATTTGGTGGGGTCATTGCACTGTTCTTTTTATTTTCAATTTCTGAATCCTCAATTAGCAATTTAGGTGGACCAATCGATCTGATCTTGGTTATCTTGGCTTATATTGGTGGATTCTTAGGGAGCGCCATTTTATTGTATACCATTGCAGGTTTCTTAAAAGTAGGTCGCTGTTCTTGTAAATAAGATTAATGATTGGATAGGATAATGAAAAACGTCATTGCACCTGAAGTAAAAGCTTTTTTTGATAAAGCGACAAATACTTACAGTTATGTTGTAAGCGATCCAAAAAGTCAGGCATGTGCAGTTATTGATTCAGTCTTGGATTTAGATTATTCAGCAGGCTATATCAGTACAGAATCTGCCGACACCCTTATTAATTATGTTAAACAGCATAAATTGAAGGTTGAATGGATTTTAGAAACGCATGTTCATGCAGATCATTTGTCAGCAGCACCTTATTTACAAGAAAAATTAGGTGGAAAAACGGGTATAGGACAACATATTACTACGGTACAAAATGTATTCGGAAAAGCGTTTAATGCAGGAACAGAATTTGCTCGTGATGGCAGTCAGTTTAATCAATTATTCTGTGATGGTGACGAATTTTCAATTGGTCATCTTCATGTAACTGTCATACACACACCTGGTCATACACCTGCCTGTGTCAGTTATTTAATTGGTGATGCCGTATTCGTGGGAGACACATTATTCATGCCAGACTATGGTACAGCCCGTTGTGATTTTCCTGGCGGTGATGCAAATGTCTTATATCAATCTGTACAAAAATTGCTTGCCTTACCAGAACAAACACGTATGTTCTTGTGTCACGATTATTTACCGCAAGGTCGAACAGAATATTGTTATGAAACTACTGTAAAAGCACAAAAAGAGCAAAATATCCATATTCATAATGGGATTGAGCAAGCTCAATTTGTTAAAATGCGGCAAGATCGCGACACAACACTTTCTATGCCGAAACTGATCATTCCTTCTGTGCAAGTCAATATGAGAGCAGGATCATTACCACCAGCAGAAGATAATGGTCAAGTTTATCTCAAAGTTCCAATTAATTTATTCAAATCTTAACTTATATAGGAAAAATAAATGACTATTCAAACAATTAGCACCAATGAAGTATGTGAAAAACTCAAACAAGGTGCAGTATTAGTAGATATCAGACAACCTGATGAATATTTAAGAGAAAATATTGAAGCCGCAGAGCTTCAACCATTATCACAACTGGAAAGTCAAGGATTAAAAGGAAATGCCGCTAATGCGAATGTGGTTATTTTCCATTGTCGTTCTGGACGTCGCACACAGCAAGCAAGCAGTTTGCTCTCTGCGCTGACTTCTGGCAAACAAGCATTTATTTTAGAAGGTGGAATTGATGCTTGGAAGGCCAACAACCAGCCAACTCGCCTCAATCGTTCTCAACCTTTAGAAATGATGAGACAAGTCCAAATTGCTGCAGGAGGTTTAACATTGCTCGGGGCAATTTTAGGTTGGCAAGTATCACCTGTGTTTTATGGATTATGCGCTTTTGTTGGTGCAGGTTTATTATTAGCAGGAACAACAGGATTCTGTGGAATGGCACGTTTGTTAGCATTTATGCCTTGGAATCGTCAATAAAAATATAAAAAGTAGAAGTCAAAAAACTTCTACTTCCTTCTTATCTAATTCTCTATGTTACGTTATCTGCCTATTACACATTGGCTTTCTCACTATAATATTACATTATTTAGACAAGATTTTTTAGCTGCCATTGTGGTTACCCTTATGCTAGTGCCACAATCACTTTCTTATGCACTTTTAGCAGGTGTTCCACCGTATATTGGTCTTTATTCCAGTATTGCACCACTGCTTTTATATGCTTTATTTGGTAGTAGTCGAACACTTTCTGTTGGTCCTATTGCTATTACGTCATTAATGACCGCTTCCATTGCCAGTTCTTATGCAGACCCTAACTCTGCAGACTATTTGACAACTGTTATTTTATTAGCACTATTATCAGGCATAATCCTAATTATTATGAGTAGTTTACGTCTAGGATTTTTGGCTAACTTCTTAAGTAATCCTGTCAACATAGGATTTACTACGGCATCTGCAATTATCATTATCTTTAGTCAAATTAAACATTTACTGGGCATTCAGGCACAAGGTGATAACTTATACGATCTTATTGTTTCCTTATATGCCGATCTGCAACATATTAATTGGATCACATTTTGTCTAAGTCTCATTGGATTTGGCTTACTTTATTCAATCAAGCATTTTTCACGTTATATATCAAATAACACGCTTTCACAAAGTCTAAGACGCTTTTCACCTGTCATCGTGATAGCGCTACTTTCATTTTTCATATGGTACTGGCAGCTATTTTTTCAAAATACCAAAATTGTTGGAGAAATCCCCTCTAAATTTGATTTTATTCACTGGAATAGTATTTCTCTTGAAAAACTCAACGCACTTTTACCTGGCGCATTCTTAATTAGTCTCGTTAGCTTCGCCAGCAGCATTTCAATTGGTAAATTATTAGCAACAAAAAAACATGAACAAATCAAAGCTAACCAAGAACTCTTTGGTTTAGGTATAGCAAATATTGGTGTTGCATTAAGTGGCGGAATGCCAGTAACGGGAGGATTTTCACGTTCTGTTGTCAACGAAGAAGCTGGTGCTCAAACACAATTAGCGAGTATTTTTACTGCATTCGGTACATTAATGACCATTTTATGGTTTTCCGACTTTTTATACTATATGCCACTGAGTATCCTATCTGTGACAATTATTATTGCAGTTATCCCAATGATCGATTATTCAGCACTAAAACAAGCCTTTCGCTACGATAAGCTGGAAGGATTAGTTATGCTTACAACTATTATTTTAACTCTGATTAAAGGAATGGAAATAGGGCTTGCAACTGGTATTTTTATCTCTTTGGTAGCATATATTTATCGAACTATCCAACCTAAAATTAGTCAAATTAATCAAAATGACATATCATACAAACAATATGACTGCTGTAAAGAAGAGTGTGTTATTCTAAAAATTGAAGGTAATTTATATTTTGCTAACATTGATTATATAGAAAATAAAATTAATACTATTTTAAATAAAGATAAAAAAATAGTTTGTTTTATTTTAGATTTATCACAAGTCAATTACCTTGATCTATCTTGTTTAAAAAGTTTAATTTCAATTAACAGCCAAATGAATAAAATAAATAAAAAACTCTATTTAATTAATATAAATAGCCAAATTTATTCCCATTTTAGAAAAGTCGAATATGCTTATTTAATAAATAAAAAGAATACAGAAAATAAAAACCATACTGGAGTATAGTAAAAATAATGGAAGAAATATTCTCGAAATGTGATGAAGCAACCTCTTTTTTAAAATCATTCTCTAATCCTAATAGACTAATGATTTTATGTTGCATTCTAGACCAAAAACGCAATGTAACTGATATTACTAAGTTAACAGGATTACCTCAAGCCTCTGTATCAAATCAACTCTCTGTATTAAGAGAAAAAAAATTAATTGATTGTGAAAAACGCCATAGAGAAAGATTATATTATATTGCTGATCCTAAAGTACTCGAAATAATGCATCTTCTTCATAAATTCTTCTGTGAAAAAAATAATTAATATTGGAAAAAATTAAAAAAGCACTATAAAAATAGTGCTTTTTTATGAAAAAAATAAATTATGCACCAATAATTCGATAAAGTGCAGTATCTTTTCTATCTAAATAATGAACAGATTGAATACGACGAATAGTACGTGAACGACCGCGAATTAATAAGGTTTCTGTTGTGGCTAAGTTGCCTTTACGATGAATCCCTTTCAATAAATCACCATTTGTGATGCCTGTTGCAGAAAAAACTAAATTATCATCACGAACTAAATCGTCTAACTTTAATACCTGATTAACCCCAATCCCCATTTCCTGACAACGACGAATTTCATCTGCTGCAATTGCTTGATTTTCAACAGTACTGCCTTTAACTTGATCACGAGGTAATAAACGTGCTTGCATTTCACCACCTAAAGCACGTACTGCTCCTGCTGCAATAACCCCTTCTGGTGCACCACCAATACCATACAACATATCTACCCCACCATCAGGTAAACAACATAAAATAGAAGCAGCAACATCACCATCAGGAATAGCAAGTACTTTCACACCTAACTGTTGCATTTTTTTGATTGTTTCATGATGACGTGGTTTATCTAATGTAATCACAGTTAATTGAGAAAGAAGTTTACCCATTTTAGATGCAACTCGGCGCAAATTTTGTTCTAAAGGTAAACTTAAATCAATCATTCCCTTTACTTCTGGACCAACAACTAATTTTTCCATATACATATCTGGTGCTTTTAAAAAGGTGTTTTTACCGCCTGCAGCAAGTACAGATAATGCGTTAGCTTGTCCCATAGCTGTCATTCGTGTTCCTTCTATTGGATCAACAGCAATAGAAACTTCCTCACCTTTACCAACACCTACTTTTTCACCAATATAAAGCATAGGTGCTTGATCAATTTCTCCTTCTCCAATAACTACCTCACCTATCATTTCAATTTGATTTAACATTAGACGCATTGCTTGGACTGCAGCATTATCTGCCGCTTCCTTATCACCACGCCCCAACCAAGCAAATCCTGCTAATGCTGCTGCTTCAGTGACTCTTGAAAATTCAATGGCTAATGCTCTATTCATATTTATTTATCCTCTATTTTAGTTGATCAAAACTCAGCGCTATTTTAGCATTTAGCAATCGATTGCGTAATTAAAAATAAAAAAATGATAATAATTTTTTCGAATGAAATTAGAAATTATGTTAATGTTGCAAGGAAATTTTATTCATCCGTTTAACAATCAAAGTTAACTAGAGTAGAATAACCAGACTTATCACATAGTAGAGGAAGCTTTTATGTCTTTAGAAATTTTAGATCAACTAGAAGAAAAAATTAAACAAGCAGTTGAAACTATTCAATTGCTTCAATTAGAAATAGAAGAATTAAAAGAAAAAAATAATCAATCAGAACAAGCTTATGATGCATTACGCAACGAAAATGAGCAATTAAAGAGTGAGCACCAAAACTGGCAAGAACGTTTACGTTCATTGCTAGGTAAAATTGACAACGTATAATTGATTTTTTCATTGAGGCTTAGTTTTTCTAAGCCTTATTTTTTAGGAGGAATTAATGAAACCCAAAATTTGTATTATTACGGGAAGCACGCTAGGCGGTGCAGAATATGTCGCAGAACATATTGCTGATGTGCTTGAGCAACAAGACTATGAAGTCCGATTAGAACACGGACCAAGTATTGAAGACGTTATCAATGAAAAATGTTGGTTAGTTGTCACTTCAACTCACGGCGCGGGCGAATTACCTGATAATATTAAGCCATTATTTGAAAAATTGGCTTTTCATTCAAAACCTTTAACAAATTTACGCTTTGCGGTGATCGGGTTAGGAAATTCTGACTATGACACTTTCTGTCATGCAGTAAATAAAGTTGAACAATTACTGTTAGCTAAAGAGGCTTTACAACTTTGTGATTCTTTAAGAATGGATATGTTACATATTAACGATCCTGAACAAACCGCAGAAGAATGGTTACCTCAATTCACCAATCAATTGTAGTTTTTTCCTCTATAAAAATGATATGCTAAGTTTTTTGCATATCATTTTTTATTCTCTTTTTGTTTGTCATTTAAGCACTCAAATATTGTTATAACTGTGGATAAGTCAGTTTAAAACTGTATAAAATCTGTTTTTATGCAATGAATAAAATTGATTTATTTTTATATTGTGGATAACTTTGCTTTTTTTACACAAGTTTTTTAACCTTAAAAAGAGAGATCTTAACAGGATAAAATAAGATCTAACTTATTCATTTTAAATAGGAAAAAGATCTTAATCACAGATTCTAATGATCTTAATAATAGCAATAATAAGATCTCTTTATATAAAAAGATCTTATTTTTACTAACGTATGATCCTTTTTTCAGATCCTAACTCATTCTAGATCATAAAATGTTTCTTTTAAGGATCTGTAAATTTCAGTAGAATAGCCAACCAGCAAAATAAAGGATCAAAAGATCGAAAAATACAAGATAAATTAGTAAAGGTTATTATGTTTTATACTGAAAATTATGATGTGATCGTGATTGGCGGAGGTCATGCAGGAACAGAAGCTGCACTTGCGCCAGCACGTATGGGACTAAAAACACTCCTTCTTACCCATAATATAGATACATTAGGTCAAATGTCTTGTAATCCTGCAATTGGTGGTATTGGTAAAGGTCATTTAGTCAGAGAAATTGATGCAATGGGTGGATTAATGGCAACAGCCGCTGACCAAGCAGGAATCCAATTTCGCACATTAAACAGCAGTAAAGGCCCAGCGGTCCGTGCGACACGAGCTCAAGCTGACCGTGTTTTATATCGTCAAGCAGTACGTATTGCTTTAGAAAATCAAGAAAACTTAGATATTTTCCAACAAGAAGTCACTGATATTATTTTAGAAGGGGATCGCGTTTCAGGTGTTGAAACCAAAATGGGTTTGAAATTCCGTGCAAAAGCTGCGATTTTAACTGCGGGTACATTCTTATCAGGTAAGATCCACATTGGTTTAGAAAACTATACAGGTGGTCGTGCAGGCGATCCTGCTTCTGTAATGCTTGCAGAACGTTTGCGCGATCTTAATTTACGAGTGGATCGTTTAAAAACAGGCACACCGCCACGTATTGATGCGAGAACCATTGATTTTTCTATCTTAGCAAAACAACACGGCGATGAAAAATTACCTGTATTTTCATTTATGGGATCAGTAGATCAACACCCTCGTCAAATTCCTTGTTTTATTACTCATACTAATGAACAAACGCACGAAGTGATCCGTAATAATTTGGATCGCAGTCCAATGTATGCAGGAATTATCGAAGGGATCGGTCCACGTTATTGCCCATCGATCGAAGATAAAGTTATGCGTTTCTCTGAACGCAATTCACATCAGATCTATCTTGAACCTGAGGGGTTAACTAGTAATGAGATCTACCCAAACGGGATCTCAACTAGTTTACCTTTTGATGTGCAGATGAAGATCGTAAATTCAATGAAAGGGATGGAAAAAGCACGCATTGTTAAACCAGGTTATGCAATTGAATATGATTATTTTGATCCACGCGATCTCAAACCAACCTTAGAAACTAAATCTATATCAGGTTTATTCTTTGCTGGTCAAATTAACGGGACAACTGGTTATGAAGAAGCCGCTGCACAAGGTTTGTTAGCAGGTATTAACGCTGGTTTATTTGTACAAGAAAAAGATGCTTGGTTCCCACGTCGTGATCAGGCTTATGTTGGTGTATTAGTCGATGATCTTTGTACTTTAGGTACAAGAGAGCCTTACCGAGTGTTCACTTCGCGTGCTGAATATCGCTTATTATTGCGTGAAGACAATGCAGATAGTCGTTTAACACCAATTGCACAGAAATTAGGTTTGATTAGTGAAGAGCGTTGGGCAAGATTTAATCAAAAAATGGAAAATATTGAATTAGAGCGCCAACGTTTACGTCAAATTTGGTTGCATCCACGTTCAGAACATTTGGAAGAAGCAAATCAAGTGCTAAGCAGCCCATTAGTCCGTGAAGCAAGTGGTGAAGACTTATTACGTCGTCCTGAAATTAATTATCAAATTTTGACCGCACTTACACCATTCCAACCTGCAATGGAAGATAAAGAAGCGGTTGAACAAGTGGAAATTGCGATTAAATACCAAGGTTATATTGAACATCAACAAGAAGAAATTGAGCGTCAAAAACGCCACGAAAATACCACAATTCCAGCAAATTTTGATTATTCAGTCGTTTCTGGTTTATCTAATGAAGTGCGTGCGAAATTAGAACAACATCGTCCAGTATCTATTGGGCAAGCTTCGCGTATTTCAGGCATTACCCCAGCTGCAATTTCAATTTTACTCGTCAACTTGAAAAAGCAGGGTATGTTAAAACGGGGTGAATAATGTCTAATCTTGAACAAAAATTAGTTGATAAGTTAGAAATTTTATTAAAACAAACCGCACTTTCGATAACCGATCAACAGAAAGTACAATTAGTAAAGTTAGTTTTACTCTTACATAAATGGAATAAAACTTATAACCTGACTTCAGTACGTGATCCAATGGATATGTTAGTTAAACATATCTTAGATAGCTTAGTTGTGAGTCCTCATTTACAAGGTAATCGTTTTATTGATGTGGGTACAGGACCTGGTTTGCCTGGATTACCTTTGGCAATCATTAATCCAGAAAAACATTTTGTACTGTTGGATAGTTTAGGTAAAAGAATAAGTTTTATTCGTAATGCATTACGTGAGTTAAGGATTATTAATGTTGAACCTGTACTGAGTCGTGTTGAGGACTATCAACCAAAACAATCATTTGATGGTGTATTAAGTCGAGCATTTGCTTCCTTAAAAGATATGACTGATTTGTGTCAACATTTACCAAATAAGCAAGGTTATTTTTATGCTTTAAAAGGAATTTACAATCAAGAAGAAGTTCTTCAATTAGACCCTAAATTCACAGTTGAAAAAGTAATAGAACTACAAGTACCAACCCTTGTAGGGGAAAGGCATTTAGTAATTGTTAAGTAAAATTTAAATAAATGTTTAAAAAATATAATTTTGTGATCAATTTCACATTTTTTGAATTTTAATCGAATTGAAACTAGCGTATAATCTGGCATAATTTTGTTTTGATTTAGCTATTTACCAAGAATAGCAGTATAGATAATGTCTAGAGTAATAGCCCAAGCAAAGAAAAAGTATAAAATTTCAATTATTGCTGAATGTTTTATTTTACTAATAACAGCATTAGTTTTAATGAGTTGGCAATGGCAAACGGCTATTTCTTTTTATCTTGGTGCGATGGCTATTTTCTTGCCATATTGTGTGTTTGTATTTTTAGTTTTTTTTAGAAAAAAACAACAGTTTTCTAATAAAATAACTTATTTTTATTATGGGGAAGGGATTAAATTCCTATTGACGATTGTTTGTATTATAGCAACATTTAAATTTTTTTCCTCAATGCAGCCAATAGCATTTTTTAGCGGTTATTTTATTGCGATTATATTGAATAACATTCTTCCATTTTTGGTTGATAAATACATAAAAATATAGAATTTTCACAAAATATTATTAAAAGGAATAATCATGGCAGCAGAACTAACAACAGCTGGATATATTAGCCACCACTTATCGTTCCTTACAACAGGCGATTCTTTTTGGCATGTTCATTTAGATACACTTTTCTTCTCTCTTGTTTCAGGTATTATTTTTCTTTTTATTTTTTCACGTGTAGCAAAAAAAGCTACTTCTGATGTACCAAGTAAATTGCAATGTTTTGTTGAGATTATGGTTGATTGGGTTGATGGGATTGTAAAAGAAAATTTTCAAGGTCCACGTGGTACAATTGGTCCATTAGCATTAACTATTTTCTGCTGGGTATTCATTATGAATGCGATAGACTTAATCCCAGTTGATTTTTTACCACAGTTAGCGCATTTATTTGGTATTGAATATCTAAGAGCAGTACCTACAGCAGATATCAGCGGTACATTAGGTCTTTCTATTGGCGTATTCTTTTTAATTATTTTCTATACTATTAAATCGAAAGGTATGAGTGGTTTTGTAAAAGAATATACGCTTCATCCATTTAATCATCCATTGTTAATTCCAGTTAACTTAGCACTTGAATCAGTAACATTATTAGCAAAACCTGTTTCCTTAGCATTCCGTCTTTTCGGTAATATGTATGCAGGTGAGCTTATTTTTATTTTGATTGCTGTAATGTATATGGCAAATAATTTTGCTTTAAATTCAATGGGTGTTTTCATGCATTTAGTTTGGGCAATTTTCCATATCTTAGTTATTACACTGCAAGCATTTATTTTTATGATGTTAACAGTTGTTTATTTGAGTATGGGTTATAACAAAACTGAACACTAATTTTTTATAAACAAAACTGGACGTTAGGTCTAAATTTCAATCTTATGGAGAAAATTATGGAAACTGTAATTACTACAACGATCATCGCATCTGCAATTCTTCTTGCTGTTGCTGCATTAGGTACTGCATTAGGTTTTGCTATCTTAGGTGGTAAATTTTTAGAGTCATCAGCTCGTCAACCTGAGTTAGCTGGTAGCTTACAAATTAAAATGTTTATCGTTGCAGGCCTTCTAGATGCGATTTCAATGATTGCTGTAGGTATTGCATTGTTATTTATCTTCGCTAACCCATTCATCGAATTATTAAAATAATTGTTGGTTTGCAAATAACAGCAAATAATTACTCATATCGAGTAATCTAAACAATAATTATTAGGGAGGAGTGGTTGTGAATTTAAATGCAACACTGATTGGTCAACTTATTGCCTTTGCAATTTTCGTTACATTTTGTATGAAATTTGTTTGGCCACCAATTATTAAAGCGATTGAAGAGCGTCAGCGTGCAATAGCAAATGCACTTGCATCTGCTGAAGCAGCAAGAAAAGAACAAGCTGATACCAAGGCTTTAGTAGAGCAAGAAATCACAGATGCTAAAGTACGTGCTCAGCAGATCATTGATTTAGCGAATAAACGCCGTAATGAAATTTTAGAAGAAGTGAAAGCAGAGGCAGAAGCAGCTAAAGCTCAAATTATTGAACAAGGCTATGCGGAAGTGGCTGCTGAACGCAAACGTGTTCAAGAAGAATTACGCGTTAAAGTTGCATCACTTGCTATTGCTGGTGCTGAGAAAATTGTTGGTCGTACAGTTGATGAAGCGGCAAACAATGACATTATTGATAAATTAGTTGCAGAACTATAAGAAGGTTGGGCTTATGTCAGAATTAACTACAATAGCTCGCCCTTATGCCAAAGCAGCTTTTGATTTTGCAGTAGAGCAAAGTACGGTTGAAAAATGGGCAGAAATGTTAAAATTTTCATCTGAGTTAATTAAAGATGAAACAATGCAAACATTTTTGAATAGTTCATTTTCTTCTAATAAGCTTGCTGATACTGTTATATCAATTTGTGGCGACCAGCTTGATCAATATGGGCAAAATCTTATTCGGTTAATGGCTGAAAATAAGCGTTTAATTGTGCTTCCTGCGGTTTATCAAGAATTTCAACATTATGTTGAAGAACATCAAAAAATAGTAGAAGTTCAAGTCATATCAGCTCAACCATTAAATGTAGCGCAATCTGAAAAAATTGTCGCAGCAATGGAAAAAAGATTAGCTCGTAAAGTTAAATTAAATTGTAGCTTAGATAGCTCACTTATTGCTGGAGTTATTATTCGTACAGATGATTTTGTTATTGATGGCAGTAGTCGTGGGCAACTTGCTCGTCTAGCAAATGAGCTGCAATTATAAGAGGAATAAAAGATGCAACTAAATTCTACAGAAATTAGTGAATTGATTAAAAAACGCATTGCCCAATTTGATGTAGTGAGTGAAGCTCGTAATACTGGGACAATCGTTTCTGTGAGTGACGGTATTATCCGTATTCATGGTTTAAGTGAAGTAATGCAAGGTGAAATGATTGCATTACCAGGTAATCGTTATGCTATGGCACTTAATCTTGAAAGAGATTCTGTAGGTGCAGTAGTAATGGGACCTTATGCTGATTTAGCAGAAGGAATGGAAGTCCAATGTACAGGTCGTATTCTAGAGGTACCTGTCGGACGTGGTTTATTAGGTCGTGTAGTAAATACATTAGGTGAACCAATCGATGGTAAAGGTGAAATTGTTAATGATGGTTTTTCACCTGTTGAAGTCATTGCACCTGGTGTTATTGATCGTAAATCAGTTGATCAACCAGTTCAAACTGGCTATAAAGCAGTTGACTCAATGGTGCCAATAGGTCGTGGTCAACGTGAATTAATTATCGGTGACCGTCAAACAGGTAAAACAGCACTAGCGATTGATGCTATTATTAATCAACGTGATTCAGGTATCAAATGTATCTATGTCGCTATCGGTCAAAAAGCTTCAACAATAGCTAACGTAGTGCGTAAATTAGAAGAGCATGGTGCGTTACAAAATACTATTGTTGTCGTTGCTTCAGCATCTGAATCTGCAGCATTACAATACCTTGCACCATATTCTGGTTGTGCAATGGGTGAGTATTTCCGTGATCGTGGTGAAGATGCATTAATTGTCTATGATGATCTGTCAAAACAAGCGGTAGCTTATCGCCAAATTTCATTATTATTACGTAGACCGCCTGGTCGCGAAGCCTTCCCTGGTGATGTGTTCTATTTACACTCTCGTTTACTTGAACGTGCTTCACGTGTAAATGAAGAATATGTTGAACGTTTTACTCATGGTGAAGTGAAAGGAAAAACAGGTTCTTTAACCGCTCTTCCTATTATTGAAACTCAGGCTGGTGATGTTTCGGCATTCGTTCCAACAAACGTAATTTCGATTACTGATGGTCAGATTTTCTTAGAATCTAACTTATTTAACTCAGGTATTCGTCCAGCTGTAAACCCAGGTATTTCTGTATCTCGTGTAGGTGGTTCTGCACAAACTAAAGTAGTAAAAAAATTAGCTGGTGGTATTCGTACTGCGCTTGCTCAATATCGTGAATTAGCTGCTTTTGCTCAATTTGCTTCTGATCTTGATGATGCAACACGCAAACAATTGTCTCATGGTCAAAAAGTGACTGAATTATTGAAACAAAAACAATATTCTCCATTATCAGTAGCGCAGCAAGCATTAGTGTTATTTGCAGTGGAATTTGGTTATTTAGACGAAGTCGAGTTAGATCGTATTGGTTCATTTGAATCGGCTCTTTTAGAGTATGCTAACCATAACTATGCAGATTTTATGCGCGAATTAACCCAATCTGGTAATTACAATGATGAAATTAAAGAATCATTGACAAACATTTTGGATAGCTTCAAAGCAAATAGTGCATGGTAAGTTAACACTTTAATGGAGAGACAAGATGGCAGGTGCTAAAGAGATAAGAACCAAAATCGCGAGTGTAAAAAGTACACAAAAAATTACCAAAGCGATGGAAATGGTTGCTGCCTCAAAAATGCGTAAAACGCAAGAACGTATGTCTGCTTCACGTCCGTATTCTGTCGCAATACGTAATGTGATCAGTCATGTCTCCAAAGCCAGTATTGGTTACAAACATCCGTTTTTGATTGAACGTGAAATAAAAAAAGTTGGTATTTTAATTGTTTCTACTGATCGCGGTTTATGTGGCGGTTTAAATGTGAATTTATTTAAAACTGCAATGACCGAAATAAAAAAATGGAAAGAACAAAATATAGGTGTAGAACTAGGTTTAATTGGATCTAAAGGTATTAGTTTTTTCCAATCTATTGGTATGAAAGTGAGAGGTCAACTTTCAGGTATGGGAGATACACCATCAGTTGAAGAATTGCTTGGTGTTGCAAATGGTATGTTTAACGCCTATAAAGAAGGTGAGGTTGATGCGGTTTATATTGTTTACAATAAGTTTGTTAATACAATGTCGCAAAAACCAATTTTACAACAGCTTGTACCTTTACCTGAATTAGAAGATGATAAATTAGCTGAAAAACAACAGGCTTGGGAATATTTATATGAGCCTGATGCGAAAGTATTACTTGATTCGTTACTTATTCGCTATTTAGAGTCTCAAGTTTATCAAACGGTAGTAGAAAATTTGGCTTCTGAGCAGGCAGCTCGAATGGTAGCAATGAAAGCAGCAACTGATAATGCAGGTAATTTAATCAATGACTTACAGTTGGTGTATAACAAAGCTCGTCAGGCAAGTATTACAAATGAATTAAATGAAATTGTTGCTGGCGCAGCAGCAATTTAACAAATAGAGGATCGGTAATGGCAACTGGAAAAATTGTACAAATCATCGGTGCGGTTATTGACGTTGAATTCCCACAAGATGCAGTACCAAAAGTATATGATGCCTTAAATGTTGAAACAGGTTTAGTCCTTGAAGTTCAGCAACAATTGGGTGGTGGTATTGTTCGTTGTATCGCAATGGGATCATCTGATGGTTTAAAACGTGGTTTAACAGTAACCAACACGAATAGTCCAATTTCTGTACCTGTAGGGACAAAAACATTGGGCCGTATTATGAATGTATTAGGTGAACCAATTGATGAACAAGGTCCAATTGGTGCGGAAGAAAATTGGTCTATTCACCGTGCTCCACCAAGTTATGAAGAACAATCTAATAGTACAGAACTTTTGGAAACAGGTATTAAAGTTATTGACTTAGTATGTCCATTTGCAAAAGGTGGTAAAGTTGGCCTATTCGGTGGTGCTGGTGTAGGTAAAACTGTTAATATGATGGAATTAATTCGTAACATCGCGATTGAACATTCAGGTTATTCTGTTTTTGCTGGGGTAGGTGAGCGTACACGTGAAGGTAACGATTTCTATCATGAAATGAAAGATTCTAATGTATTAGATAAAGTTTCTCTTGTTTATGGACAAATGAATGAGCCACCAGGTAACCGTTTACGTGTAGCGTTGACAGGTTTAACTATGGCAGAAAAATTCCGTGACGAGGGTAGAGATGTATTATTTTTCGTAGATAATATTTATCGTTATACCCTTGCAGGTACTGAGGTATCAGCATTATTAGGTCGTATGCCATCTGCGGTAGGTTACCAGCCAACTTTAGCAGAAGAAATGGGTGTGCTTCAAGAACGTATTACTTCGACCAAAACAGGTTCTATTACCTCTGTTCAAGCGGTTTATGTACCAGCTGATGACTTAACTGATCCGTCTCCAGCAACAACATTTGCGCACTTAGACTCAACAGTCGTATTAAGTCGTCAAATTGCATCGTTAGGTATTTATCCTGCAGTTGACCCGTTAGAATCAACTTCTCGTCAATTGGATCCATTAGTTGTTGGTGAAGAACATTACAATGTAGCTCGTGGTGTTCAAACAACATTACAACGCTATAAGGAATTGAAAGATATCATTGCAATTCTTGGTATGGATGAATTATCAGAAGATGATAAATTAGTAGTGGCACGTGCACGTAAGATCGAACGTTTCTTATCACAACCGTTCTTCGTAGCGGAAGTATTTAATGGTACGCCAGGTAAATACGTTCCATTGAAAGAAACAATTCGTGGCTTTAAAGGTATTTTAGAGGGTGAATATGACCATATTCCAGAACAAGCGTTCTATATGGCAGGCACCATTGATGAAGTATTAGAAAAAGCAGCAAAATTATAATTGCTTCTGAAAGCAACTAACCAGGCTTGAAGGAGAAAACATGTCAGTATTTAATTTAACTGTAGTTAGTGCGGAACAACAAATATTTTCTGGTCTAGTAAAGAGTATTCAGGCAACGGGTATTGAAGGTGAACTTGGTATTTTGGCAGGTCATACCCCATTACTTACTGCAATTAAGCCTGGTATTGTTAAACTTACTCTTGAAGATGGTAAAGAAGAAGTTGTTTATGTTTCAGGTGGTTTTTTAGAAGTTCAGCCAAATATTGTTACTGTATTAGCTGATACAGCAATTCGAGGTGATGAACTTGATGGTGATCGTATTTTAGCTGCGAAAAAACGTGCAGAAGAAAATATTCGTTCTCGTCATGGTGATGCAAATTATGAAATGTTGGCATCTAAACTATCTAAAGAATTGGCGAAACTACGTGCTTATGAATTGACAGAAAAATTAGTAAAAAATAAACGCTAATTAAATCAAACATTGAAAAATAAAAGACCACCTATTTGTGGTCTTTTATTTTTTATATCTATTTTCCTTTTTTTACCCAATATTTAAAAGGAGTTGTTTCTACTTCACTTTTTAATAAAGTATGTTCCATAAATTGGCAAAAACTTGGAATATCCCTTGTTGTTGCTGGATCATCTGCAATTAATAGTAATACATCCCCATTTTCTAAATAGCGTATATGTTTTCTTATTAACATGACAGGTTCTGGACAGCGTAATCCTAAAGTGTCTAATGTTTGAGTAACAGTAATTTCATTCATGAATTTTATCGTTTGTTGAATAAACTTAAGCGGTATAATACATCAAACTCAGGTAGCCTAAAAGTTTAATAAATTGAATGATTGAATATAACATTCCAAAAAGTGCGGTTGTTTTTGAGGAAGAAATAAAAAAAAGCCGCTTTATTACTTATTTACGTCATACTGAAGGTATTGCTGAAGCAAAAATATTTTGGCAAGAGATTAAAACACTACATCCGAATGCTCGTCATCATTGTTGGGCAACAGTAGCTGGTTCACCAATAGATTCGCAACAATTTGGTTTTTCTGATGATGGTGAGCCAGTTGGTACAGCAGGAAAACCAATGTTATCAGTATTGCAAGGAAGTGATATTGGTGAGATAAGTGCTGTTATTGTACGTTATTATGGTGGTGTCCTATTAGGAACTGGTGGATTAGTAAGAGCTTATAGTAACGGTATTCAACAAGCATTACTAAACTTAGAAACAACATTAAAAGTACAGTATAAAAATTATAAATTAAGGTCTGATTACACACAGATTAATTGGTTGAAATTATTGTTTGAAAAATATGAAATATTAGTAATTGGTCAAATGTATAGCGAAAAGGTAGATTTTGAGCTAGGTATTAGAGATGATAAACTAAATATCTTTGAACAAGAAATAATAGAACGTTCAAGTGGACAACTACAATTAAAAAGAGAGTAATTTGTGCGAATATTATCGATTATCCGAATTATCGGTATCCTAGTTATGTGTTTTTCTATCACTATGTTAGCGCCTGCTTTTGTTGCATTATTATATGGCGATGGTGGTGGTAAAGCATTTGTACAAACTTTTGTAATGAGTTCAATTGTAGGTTTATCATTGTGGTGGTCTTGTCATCATCATAAGGAGGAATTACGTTCTCGTGATGGTTTTTTCATTGTTGTCGCTTTTTGGATTGTATTAGGTAGCCTCGGTGCTATACCTTTTATGCTTTTCGAAAAGCCAGAACTTAGTTTATCTGGCGCTTTTTTTGAATCTTTTTCTGGTTTAACAACAACTGGAGCGACAAACATTACTGGATTAGATAATTTACCTAAAGCAATTCTATTTTATCGTCAGTTATTACAATGGATGGGCGGTATGGGAATCATTGTATTAGCTGTTGCAATTATTCCTCTCTTAGGGATAGGAGGAATGCAATTATATCGTGCTGAAATGTCAGGTCCATTGAAGGATCAGAAAATGCGTCCACGTATAGCAGAGACTGCAAAAATTTTATGGTTTATTTATACATCACTTACCATTCTTTGTGCATTTGCCTATTGGTTAGCAGGCATGTCAATTTTTGATGCAATTAGTCATAGTTTTTCAACAGTATCTATCGGTGGCTTCTCTACTCATGATGCAAGTATGGGGTATTTTAATAATAGTATAATTAATATTATTACCATTGTGTTTTTGCTTATTTCTGCTTGTAATTATGCATTGCATTTTGCTGCATTTTCAGAATTGAAACGTGGTAAATCGCTTAGAATATATTTACGTGATCCTGAATTTAAATTTTTTATGAGTTTTCAAATCGTACTTATTGTGATTTGTTTTCTTTTTCTTTGGTGGAGTGGTCATGAAAATAGCTTAGAGGAGGCTGCTTTTCAAGCAGTATCTATTTCTACTACAACGGGTTATACAACGACAGATTTTACTCATTGGCCTTCTTTTATACCTATACTTTTACTCTTTTCTTCTTTTGTAGGGGGGTGCGCTGGATCGACAGGAGGCGGTTTAAAAGCAGTAAGAATTTTAATTTTATCATTACAATGGAATCGAGAAATTAAGCGTTTTGTACATCCAAACTTAGTTTATCCAATTAAATTAGGGCGCAATATTGTACCTGAACGAGTTTTAGAAGGGATTTGGGCATTTTTTTCTGCTTATGCTCTTGTGTTTGTACTCTGTTTATTTGGTGTAATTGCTTGTGGAGTTGATATTTTTAATGCTTTCAATGCAGTTGTTGCTTGCTTAAATAATTTAGGACCGGGTTTAGGGCAAGTTAGTAGTAATTTTGTTAGTATCCCAGATAATGCTAAGTGGATACTGACTTTCGCCATGATTTGTGGGCGATTAGAGATTTTTTCATTACTTGTTTTATTTAGCCCAGCATTTTGGAAAGAATAATGAAAACATTAATTTTATATTCAAGTCATGATGGACAGACTAAAAAAATCGCCGAATATATTGCCGCTCATTTACAAGGTGAAGTAAGAGTTAAAGCATTAACAGAAAATATACAAATAGAAAGTTTTGATAATATTATTATTGGAGCATCAATACGTTATGGCCATTTTAATTCAATCTTGAGTAATTTTATTCAAAAATCAACCGCGCTTTTAAACAAAAAAAGAACAGCTTTTTTTGGTGTAAACTTAACGGCACGTAAGAAAGGAAAAGATACTCCAGAAACGAATGTTTATGTGAGAAAGTTTTTTTTACGTAATCAATGGCAACCGACGTTAAAAGCTGTATTTGCCGGTGCATTATTTTATCCTCGTTATAATTTTTTTGATCGAATAATGATTCAGTTTATTATGAAAATTACAGGTGGTGAAACTGATACAACAAAAGAAATTGAATATACTGATTGGGATAAAGTGAGACTGTTTGCAGAGCAGTTCAATATGATGAAATAATTGACCTAGTGATTAGTCTCGCAAAAATATAATAAATTAGTTAATAGAGAAATAAATAGTCAATAACATTGCTTAAAAAAATAGCAGTTGTATTTAATTTTCATATCTTTAACAAAAAAGGACTTGCCAGAGAAAAATAAAAGCCTATAATGCACGACCGCAAAGCAAGGAAGGCAATGAATAGTGAAAGGTAGTTGTTTTTAGGAAAAATTTCTAATGTTTCTACTTAAAATTGCTTGACAGTGAATCTGTAATTTATTATTATTTTCAGCCTTGCTTAAATGCAACGTTCTTTAACAATTTATCAGACAATCTGTGTGGGCACTTGTTGATTGATTTCATTTTGAAAAAAATTTTAATTATTGAAGTCTTGATAGGTGCTTATAACTGAAAATTCATACTGATTTAATATTAAGAGTTTAATATTAAATAGAAGTGTAAACTTTAGCTAAGCAGTTTATTGAGCGATTGAACTTTGAATTGAAGAGTTTGATCATGGCTCAGATTGAACGCTGGCGGCAGGCTTAACACATGCAAGTCGAACGGTAGCAGGAAGAAAGCTTGCTTTTTTTGCTGACGAGTGGCGGACGGGTGAGTAATGCTTGGGAATCTGGCTTATGGAGGGGGATAACTGTGGGAAACTGCAGCTAATACCGCGTATAATCGAGAGATGAAAGGGTGGGACCGTAAGGCCACTTGCCATAAGATGAGCCCAAGTGGGATTAGGTAGTTGGTGGGGTAAAGGCCTACCAAGCCTGCGATCTCTAGCTGGTCTGAGAGGATGGCCAGCCACACTGGGACTGAGACACGGCCCAGACTCCTACGGGAGGCAGCAGTGGGGAATATTGCGCAATGGGGGGAACCCTGACGCAGCCATGCCGCGTGAATGAAGAAGGCCTTCGGGTTGTAAAGTTCTTTCGGTGATGAGGAAGGGGTATTATTGAATAGATAATATCATTGACGTTAATTACAGAAGAAGCACCGGCTAACTCCGTGCCAGCAGCCGCGGTAATACGGAGGGTGCGAGCGTTAATCGGAATAACTGGGCGTAAAGGGCACGCAGGCGGACTTTTAAGTGAGATGTGAAATCCCCGAGCTTAACTTGGGAACTGCATTTCAGACTGGGAGTCTAGAGTACTTTAGGGAGGGGTAGAATTCCACGTGTAGCGGTGAAATGCGTAGAGATGTGGAGGAATACCGAAGGCGAAGGCAGCCCCTTGGGAATGTACTGACGCTCATGTGCGAAAGCGTGGGGAGCAAACAGGATTAGATACCCTGGTAGTCCACGCTGTAAACGCTGTCGATTTGGGGATTGGACTTTATGTTTGGTGCCCGAAGCTAACGTGATAAATCGACCGCCTGGGGAGTACGGCCGCAAGGTTAAAACTCAAATGAATTGACGGGGGCCCGCACAAGCGGTGGAGCATGTGGTTTAATTCGATGCAACGCGAAGAACCTTACCTACTCTTGACATCCTAAGAAGAGCTCAGAGATGAGCTTGTGCCTTCGGGAACTTAGAGACAGGTGCTGCATGGCTGTCGTCAGCTCGTGTTGTGAAATGTTGGGTTAAGTCCCGCAACGAGCGCAACCCTTATCCTTTGTTGCCAGCGATTTGGTCGGGAACTCAAAGGAGACTGCCAGTGACAAACTGGAGGAAGGTGGGGATGACGTCAAGTCATCATGGCCCTTACGAGTAGGGCTACACACGTGCTACAATGGTGCATACAGAGGGCGGCGAGACGGCGACGTTGAGCGAATCTCAGAAAGTGCATCTAAGTCCGGATTGGAGTCTGCAACTCGACTCCATGAAGTCGGAATCGCTAGTAATCGCAAATCAGAATGTTGCGGTGAATACGTTCCCGGGCCTTGTACACACCGCCCGTCACACCATGGGAGTGGGTTGTACCAGAAGTGGATAGCTTAACGGAAACGAGGGCGTTCACCACGGTATGATTCATGACTGGGGTGAAGTCGTAACAAGGTAACCGTAGGGGAACCTGCGGTTGGATCACCTCCTTACCTAAAATGGGATGACAGCAAGTGTTCACACAGATTGTTTGATGGATTGTGTAAATTAGAGAAGCAACCTAAAATCCTGTTGGGTCTGTAGCTCAGGTGGTTAGAGCGCACCCCTGATAAGGGTGAGGTCGGTGGTTCAAGTCCACTCAGACCCACCACTCAATGATGAGTGATAAGCAAATGGGATTCTAGTTGATAGTATTATGATGTAAATGGGGATATAGCTCAGCTGGGAGAGCGCCTGCCTTGCACGCAGGAGGTCAGCGGTTCGATCCCGCTTATCTCCACCAAAAATCATCATTGCTAAATATTTTTTGGTTAAGTTTTATTAAGCTTTCAAATAATTGATAACTTAATTGTTTGATAAGTTGTTAGTTACTTAATCAATAAAAATATTTAGCAATGATGATAGTAAAACAACTGATATAAAGATGATGTAATGAGTTTTATATTAGGTTGTTTATTTTTGTCTATTAGTTCTTTAAAAAATTGGAAACAAGCTGAAAAACTGAAGAGACTTTCAAGTTTATTGCTTTGTATTTAGAAGTAAGTAATGTAAATATAAAGTGATGAATAACATGAAGTCTGAGTAGAAAAAATCTTGACTGAGAAAAGGCAGTCAAGTGTTTAGTAGTTAATAGCAACATTAAGTATAGAAAAGTACTTGAGGTTGTATAGTTAAGTGACTAAGCGTACACGGTGGATGCCTAGGCAATCAGAGGCGAAGAAGGACGTGCTAATCTGCGAAAAGCTTGGATGAGTTGATAAGAAGCGTTTAATCCAAGATGTCCGAATGGGGAAACCCAGTAGATGAAGAATCTACTATCATTATCTGAATAAATAGGATAATGAGGCGAACCGGGAGAACTGAAACATCTAAGTACCCCGAGGAAAAGAAATCAACCGAGATTCTGTAAGTAGCGGCGAGCGAAAGCGGAGGAGCCAGTAAGTGATAACAACAGAGACAGAGGAATTGGCTGGGAAGCCAAATCACAGAGGGTGATAATCCCGTACTCGAAGTCCAGGTTGTGGTACTAAGCTTACGATAAGTAAGGCGGGACACGAGAAATCCTGTTTGAAGATGGGGGGACCATCCTCCAAGGCTAAATACTCCTGATTGACCGATAGTGAACCAGTACTGTGAAGGAAAGGCGAAAAGAACCCCTGTGAGGGGAGTGAAATAGAACCTGAAACCGTGTACGTACAAGCAGTGGGAGCCTGAAAGGGTGACTGCGTACCTTTTGTATAATGGGTCAGCGACTTATATTTTGTAGCGAGGTTAACTGAATAAGGGAGCCGAAGGGAAACCGAGTCTTAACTGGGCGTTTTAGTTGCAAGGTATAGACCCGAAACCCGGTGATCTAGCCATGGGCAGGTTGAAGGTTGGGTAACACTAACTGGAGGACCGAACCGACTAATGTTGAAAAATTAGCGGATGACTTGTGGCTGGGGGTGAAAGGCCAATCAAACCGGGAGATAGCTGGTTCTCCCCGAAATCTATTTAGGTAGAGCCTTGAGCGGACACCTTCGGGGGTAGAGCACTGTTTCGGCTAGGGGTCCATCCCGGATTACCAACCCGATGCAAACTGCGAATACCGAAGAGTGATACTCAGGAGACACACGGCGGGTGCTAACGTTCGTCGTGGAGAGGGAAACAACCCAGACCGCCAGCTAAGGTCCCAAAGTCTATATTAAGTGGGAAACGAAGTGGGAAGGCTTAGACAGCTAGGATGTTGGCTTAGAAGCAGCCATCATTTAAAGAAAGCGTAATAGCTCACTAGTCGAGTCGGCCTGCGCGGAAGATGTAACGGGGCTAAATATAGCACCGAAGCTGCGGCATCAGAATTTATTCTGTTGGGTAGGGGAGCGTTGTGTAAGCGGATGAAGGTGAATCGAGAGGTTTGCTGGACGTATCACAAGTGCGAATGCTGACATAAGTAACGATAAAACGAGTGAAAAACTCGTTCGCCGGAAGACCAAGGGTTCCTGTCCAACGTTAATCGGGGCAGGGTGAGTCGGCCCCTAAGGCGAGGCTGAAAAGCGTAGTCGATGGGAAACGGGTTAATATTCCCGTACTTGGATAAACTGCGATGTGGGGACGGAGAAGGTTAGGTTATCGACCTGTTGGATGGTCGTTTAAGGTGGTAGGTGGAGAGATTAGGCAAATCCGGTCTCTTATACAACACTGAGAGCTGATGACGAGGTGCTACGGCACTGAAGTAACTGATACCACACTTCCAGGAAAAGCCACTAAGCTTCAGGTTTATCTAAACCGTACTGAAAACCGACACAGGTGGTCAGGTAGAGAATACTCAGGCGCTTGAGAGAACTCGGGTGAAGGAACTAGGCAAAATAGCACCGTAACTTCGGGAGAAGGTGCGCCGGCGTAGATTGTAAATCCTCGCGATTGAAGGTTGAACCGGTCGAAGATACCAGCTGGCTGCAACTGTTTATTAAAAACACAGCACTCTGCAAACACGAAAGTGGACGTATAGGGTGTGATGCCTGCCCGGTGCTGGAAGGTTAATTGATGGTGTTATCGAAAGAGAAGCTCCTGATCGAAGCCCCAGTAAACGGCGGCCGTAACTATAACGGTCCTAAGGTAGCGAAATTCCTTGTCGGGTAAGTTCCGACCTGCACGAATGGCATAATGATGGCCAGGCTGTCTCCACCCGAGACTCAGTGAAATTGAAATCGCCGTGAAGATGCGGTGTACCCGCGGCTAGACGGAAAGACCCCGTGAACCTTTACTATAGCTTGACACTGAACATTGAATTTTGATGTGTAGGATAGGTGGGAGCCTTTGAAGATGACACGCCAGTGTTGTTGGAGGCGTCCTTGAAATACCACCCTTTAACGTTTGATGTTCTAACGAAGTGCCTGAAACGGGTACTCGGACAGTGTCTGGTGGGTAGTTTGACTGGGGCGGTCTCCTCCCAAAGCGTAACGGAGGAGCACGAAGGTTTGCTAATGACGGTCGGACATCGTCAGGTTAGTGCAATGGTATAAGCAAGCTTAACTGCGAGACAGACAAGTCGAGCAGGTGCGAAAGCAGGTCATAGTGATCCGGTGGTTCTGAATGGAAGGGCCATCGCTCAACGGATAAAAGGTACTCCGGGGATAACAGGCTGATACCGCCCAAGAGTTCATATCGACGGCGGTGTTTGGCACCTCGATGTCGGCTCATCACATCCTGGGGCTGAAGTAGGTCCCAAGGGTATGGCTGTTCGCCATTTAAAGTGGTACGCGAGCTGGGTTTAGAACGTCGTGAGACAGTTCGGTCCCTATCTGCCGTGGGCGTTGGATGATTGAAAGGGGCTGCTCCTAGTACGAGAGGACCGGAGTGGACGCATCACTGGTGTTCCAGTTGTCTCGCCAGAGGCATTGCTGGGTAGCTAAATGCGGAAGAGATAAGTGCTGAAAGCATCTAAGCACGAAACTTGCCTTAAGATGAGTCATCCCTGACTTAGAGTCAGTAAGGGTTGTTGTAGACTACGACGTAGATAGGTCTGGTGTGTAAGCGTTGCGAGACGTTGAGCTAACAGATACTAATTGCCCGAGAGGCTTAACTATACAACGCTCAAGTATTTTTAATACAAGACGACATGTTTCTGACTGTAGGGGTTGGAGAGAAAGGATAGTAGTTCAGCTTGTTGACAATTGAGAATCTTATACTGTACTGGATGAGGGTAGAGTATGAAGATGTGAAGAGCGAGATGAGAGTAAATCATCAAACAGGATTATCTTGGCGGCGATAGTGCAGTGGACCCACCTAATTCCATGCCGAACTTAGAAGTGAAACGCTGTAACGCCGATGGTAGTGTGGGGTTTCCCCATGTGAGAGTAGGACACCGCCAGGTAGAAATGAGAGGCCCTAGGTAGAGATACCTGGGGTTTTTTGTTATGGGAAGGGGGGTGAGATAAAGTGGCAGCGGAAAAAATCTAGTTGGAATAAAATCAGATAAAGCTAAAGCAGACAAGACTAAGCAAATCAAACCAAATCAAGCCAAACCAAAGCAAACTAAAACAAAGCACAGCCTCTTTTTACTTCAGCTTACTTCATTTTATATCTCTTTATATCTCTTTATATCTCTTTATATCTCTTTATATCTCTTTATATCTCTTCGTTTGTCATTTTACATCCCTTAGTTTATCTTTTCTTCTTTTTCTCTTTACTTTCTTGAGTCATCCCTGACTTAGAATTCGTAAGGGTCGTTGTTAGACTACGTTAGTTTCACTTTATTTCAATTATAAATGTATCAGTGAAGAAGCTTGTTTCAACTCTACACCATCTCAACCAATGTCTACTTAAATAGCCTTTCACTTTCACTTTTAGTCTAACTAATTACATACATATGTGAATGCTGATATGTAAATAAAATAGTGTGTGCTGAGACGTGAAGTGAGTATTATGGAGGCTTTGGTAAGATATAAAGAAAATATTAATACTTGAATTTGATGAGAGTTTACTTACTCTCTTATTATTCCTAAACAAATAATGTTTAATTAATAGCTTTTTTCAACTTTTTAATTGGATTGGGTGAGAGGAATCTAATTAAAAGACTGAATTTAGTCTATACTATTTTCAGTCTTTTTATGATGAGATAATTTTTTAATATGTTTTATAAATAAGATAAGATTTAATTTTATGCATTTAAGACGTTTTGGATTTCAGTCATACTTAAATGATAACCATGTGGGCATTCGCGCCATGCATCTAGCATACGTGTGTATTTATCCCACATTGGTACTTGTGAGTCACAACCGTGCTCACAGCGCATGAATTCTTGGTATTTACCTTCAACACCAGTAATAAAACGAAGATAGTTAAGGTATTTTTTTTCACGCACAGCACAGTAACCTGCGAACTGTAAACGATGTGGTGTAAGTGCTGACTTATCATTTAAGTTATTATAAGATACTTGTAGAGCATGGTACATTTCTAATGTATCTAGTACTATTTGGCACTCATTTTCGGATAAATCAGAGAATTCTTTATCTAATTCTTTTAATTCAAGAGCAAAACCACCTTTGACAATAGCTTCTAATCTTTGGTATTTTGAGCTATTCTGACTGTCTAATAGACCCATTAATTTATATTGGTTTGCTAAGATCAGACGTTGAGTTGCGGTCATTTCCATAATATATTCCTGTTAGTCAATTTCATTTAAAATATCTTGTGATAAATCTTGTTTTGGATTTTCAACTTTTCCGTCTTTTACTCGATATTCAAGATTTTGAAAGTAAGCTTCACGGAAAGTAATGTAGGGATCTTGTGATTGATCTAAAAGAGCTTCTTTATCTAGTGCTTTTGCTCTTCCATCAATACCTTGAATGCCCCATTTCACTAATCCCCAAGGACCTAGTAATGATAACATTGGATAAGTCGTATCTGCTAGATTACCAATGTCTTGGCGTGGTGTAGCTGGTCCATAGAAGGGCAGCATTACATAAGAACCTGTTTCGATACCATAGCGACCTAGTGTATCACCAAAGCGGCTGTTGTTTTCAATTTTCAATGGTGCGCTATAACTAGCAACATCAATTAGCCCACCTAGACCAAATACAGTGTTAATCCAAAATCGATTAAAATGTACCATGGCTTTTTTAAAATCACCTGATAATAAACGGTTAACAAAGCTAGTTGGCTCATCTAAATTATTTGTGACATTTGTTAAACCTGATTTTACTGGTGTTGGAACATATTCTTTCCAGCCTTTTGCAACAGGTTTTAAAATATAAGGATCAACTACTTTATAGTTAAAATCCCACATGGTTCGGTTAAAACTTTCCAATGGATCTTTACGTTCTCCAGTTTGCGAATCAATCGTTGCACAACCACTCAATATTGCAGATGCCAAAAAAATTGTCACTAGAAGTTTGTTTTTTTTCATATCCACTCTACTTTAAGATTAAAAGACATCCCATTCTACCAAGTTAACTCATAACTACAAAATAATTTGTATACACATAATAAACTTGCAATGATTTGTATTTTTATGCATTATTATTGAATAATTATTTATTTTAACGTTTGCGAAATAACTTGAATAGTTACGTATTGTTCATTAGAATTGCTGAGTTTAACTTTTATGAACCTATTTTTTCGTTTAAGTTAACTTTCAGACACGACTTAGTTTTATTGATAAGACCCTAAAGTGCGGTCAGTTTTTCACAGATTTTACTAAGTTGTGGTTAATGAACATTCGTAAGTGTTCAACCAAACTAAATTAGGAGTTTTTTATGTCTGAAGAACCAGCAATCCTTGTATTAGCTGATGGTAGCGTTTTCCATGGCAAGTCAATCGGCGCAAAAGGCTACGCTATTGGCGAAGTCGTTTTTAATACCTCAATGACAGGCTACCAAGAGATTCTCACCGACCCTTCTTATTTTAAACAAATTGTGACATTAACTTACCCTCATATTGGCAATACTGGCGCAAATCAAGAAGATTGTGAGTCAAATAATGTATATGCAGCAGGTTTAATTATTCGTGACTTGCCTTTATTACACAGTAACTTCCGCTCGGAAGAGAGCCTATGTGATTACTTACAAAACAATAATGTGGTTGCTATCGCCGATATCGATACTCGCCGCTTAACTCGGATTTTACGTGATAAAGGCACACAAGCTGGCTGTATTATGATAGGAGAACTTGATGAAAAAAAAGCGCTTGAGTTAGCTAAAAGTTTTGGTTCAATGGCGGGTAAAGATTTAGCACAAGATGTAACGAGCAAGGACTCATTCACTTGGACATCGGGCGAATGGCAGTTGGGTAAAGGTTTTGTCGAGCAAACACAACCTGAATTTAATATCGTGGCTTATGATTTTGGTGTAAAATACAATATTTTAAGAATGTTAGCGGAGCGTGGTTGTCGAATCACTGTTGTGCCAGCGAAAACCCCCGCAGAACAAGTACTCTCGCTCAATCCAGATGGTATTTTTTTATCCAATGGGCCTGGTGATCCAGAACCTTGTGACTATGCGATTTCTGCGATTAAAACCTTACTTGCATCGAAAAAGCCAATTTTTGGTATCTGTTTAGGTCACCAATTACTGGGTTTAGCTGCAGGCGGAAAAACTAAGAAAATGGCATTTGGTCATCACGGTGCAAACCACCCAGTGCAAGATCTAGATACGCAAAAAGTTTTGATTACTAGCCAAAACCATGGTTTTGAAGTGGACGAAGCTAGCTTGCCAAGCAATGTGCGTGTAACACACCGCTCTTTATTTGATCATTCGGTACAAGGGATTGAGTTGACTGGCCAATCTGCCTTTTCTTTCCAAGGGCACCCAGAAGCAAGTCCAGGTCCAAACGATGTTGCTTATTTATTTGATAAATTTATTAATGAAATGCGTAAAGCAAATTCAAGTCAATTATAGACTTATGCTGTACATCATTAATAAAAAATCACTTTGTGTTTAACATATGAGGCTTAATGATGTTAACACCCTATATATCAGCTAGTTAATTTATTTACTGGAAGTCATTTTGGTAGCAATTTTTCCATAAACAGATAGTTTAACTGAAATCATATTTGTGCAGTGAGCTTGTTATTGATGTGTGGTGCAAGACTGACTCTGGTGATATTTCTTAAATATGAATGATTAAAGGAGCACTAAATGAAAGCAAAATTCATGCTAATGATTGGAATATTGAGCTTAACTGCATGTGTTAATTCTAATGATAAAGTATTTCAAAATAAGAATTATCAATTAGTCGCAGCTGAATTATCTACTGATTCAGCTTTGTATCAATATGTACCTTATGATCGTTCTAGTCATATGATTATTATTGACCGCTTAAATATTCCAGAGAGTTATGCCAGTCAATTTATTAAAGATTGGTATGCTAAAGAAACGCAATATCGTAAAAAGGATTGCCAACTTCAATATAAAACTTACCAGAATATTCCTTATGCCACTTGTGATTTTAATAATGGGTCACGGTATGCAATTTATGTTTTAGGTACAAAAGAAAATAAAGGCTTTGCTAAGGTTTATATTAGTGCGAAAAAGCAATCGGAAATGAATGAAAAAAACTTAGTCAAGGCACTTACAGAATTTTATCCTTAAAATTGATGGTACAAGTAAGAATTGTAGAATAAAAATGAATATTTATTTCTTATTATTTGATGATTATGAAACGTTAGATTTAATGGGACCTGTTGAGTTTTTATTTCGTATTCCAAATGTTCAGCTTCATTATATTTCGATGAAAGGTGGGTTGATTAAAAGTCGACAAGGTTTTTTTATCCAAACTGCTTCAATTTCTGATTTACCTGAACGCAGTGTACTTGTAGTACCAGGTGGACAAGGTACACGTGAGTTAGTCAAAGATGAATTATTTTTAGCTTGGTTGAATCAATTAGTGAAATCAGCTCAATACTGTTTAGCTATTTGCACAGGTTCTGCATTATTAGCAGCAACATTGCAACTAACTCACAAATTGGCGACATCAAATAAGCTAGCGTTTGAATGGGTTCGTCAGGTTAATTCTGATGTGAGATGGAAGACCGTTGCTCGTTGGGTACGAGATGACAAATTTTATACTTCATCAGGTATTTCTGCTGGAATGGATATGACATTAGGTTTTATTCGCGATCATTACGGTGAAGCGTTGGCTCGGAAAATAGCAAATCAGACAGAATATGTTTGGAATGATGATCCAGAGAAAGATGAATTTGCACCATTATATGGTTATTGATCAAATGATTAATTATGTCAGTGTTTATATTGATAAAAGTAAATAGCAATAGGTGAGTTGAAATACTTGATAGATAGGATAAACATCAGTATTGATATTATTTCAAGATAAACAAAATAAAAGTGCGGTTAAATTTTTAATCGTTTTACAGAGAGAGAACAAAAATGCCAAAACGTACAGATATAAACACCATATTAATTATTGGCGCAGGTCCAATTGTAATTGGTCAGGCATGTGAATTTGATTATTCGGGGGCACAGGCTTGTAAAGCATTGCGAGAAGAAGGATACAAAGTCGTATTAGTCAACTCCAATCCAGCAACAATTATGACCGATCCAAATATGGCGGATGTGACTTATATTGAGCCGATTGAGTGGCGAACGGTTGAGAAAATTATTAAAAAAGAACGTCCAGATGCGATTTTGCCAACAATGGGCGGTCAAACTGCGTTGAACTGTGCACTGGATTTATCGAAAAATGGCGTGTTGAAAAAATACAATGTAGAACTGATAGGTGCAACTGAAGATGCCATTGATAAAGCAGAGGATCGTGGACGTTTTAAAGAAGCAATGGAGAAAATCGGTTTAAGCACACCAAAATCTTTCGTTTGTCATACCTTTGATGAAGCCTGGGCAGCGCAAGCGGAAGTGGGGTTTCCAACCTTAATTCGTCCGTCTTTTACAATGGGCGGTTCTGGCGGTGGTATTGCCTATAACAAAGATGAGTTTTATGCGATTTGTGAGCGTGGCTTTGATGCCTCGCCAACTCACGAATTATTGATTGAGCAATCCGTTTTGGGTTGGAAAGAATATGAAATGGAGGTCGTACGTGATAAAGCTGATAATTGCATTATCGTGTGCTCGATTGAAAACTTTGACCCAATGGGGGTGCATACCGGTGACTCAATTACTGTAGCACCTGCGCAAACTTTAACCGACAAAGAATATCAGATTATGCGTAATGCCAGCCTTGCGGTGTTACGTGAGATTGGTGTAGATACAGGTGGTTCAAACGTACAATTTGCGATTAATCCACAAAATGGTGAAATGATTGTGATTGAAATGAACCCACGTGTAAGCCGTTCTTCTGCGCTTGCTTCAAAAGCGACGGGTTTTCCAATCGCTAAAGTAGCAGCGAAATTGGCTGTAGGTTATACCTTAAATGAATTGCGTAATGATATTACAGGCGGATTAATTCCTGCTTCTTTTGAACCGTCGATTGATTATGTCGTGACTAAAGTGCCACGTTTTGCCTTTGAAAAATTCCCGAAAGCAGATGATCGTTTGACAACCCAAATGAAATCGGTTGGTGAGGTAATGGCTATGGGGCGTACATTCCAAGAGTCATTACAAAAAGCATTACGTGGTTTAGAGACAGGCATTTGTGGCTTTAATTTAATGTCAGAAGAACTCGAAAAAATTCGTCAGGAGTTGGGTAATCCTGGTCCTATTCGTATCTTATATATTGCAGATGCCTTTGGTGCTGGCTTCACTTTAGATGAAGTTCATCATTACAGCAAAATTGACCCTTGGTTCTTAATTCAAATTCAAGATTTGGTGTTGGAAGAATTAGCGTTGGAAAAACGTACGTTAGACGAGTTGGATTATGCGGAATTACGTCGTTTAAAACGCAAAGGCTTCTCTGATAAACGTATTGCTCAATTAACGAACTCTACAGAAAGTGCGGTCAGAAATAAACGTATTTCTTTAAATTTACACCCTGTTTATAAGCGTGTAGATACCTGCGCAGGTGAATTTACTTCGGATACTGCGTATCTGTATTCGACTTATGAGGAAGAATGTGAAAGCCGTCCTTCAGATAAGAAAAAAATTATGATTTTAGGTGGAGGACCAAATCGTATTGGTCAAGGGATTGAATTCGATTATTGCTGCGTTCACGCCTCACTTGCATTACGTGAAAGTGGTTTTGAGACCATTATGGTGAACTGTAATCCAGAAACAGTTTCAACAGATTTTGATACTTCTGACCGTTTGTATTTTGAACCATTAACATTGGAAGATGTGCTAGAAATTATTCATGTAGAAAAACCGTATGGCGTGATTGTGCATTACGGTGGGCAAACACCATTGAAATTAGCTAATGATTTATATGCTAATGGTGTGAATATTATTGGTACCTCAGCCGACAGCATTGATGCGGCAGAAGATCGTGAACGTTTCCAACAAATACTGCATACATTAAATTTAACACAACCAACTAATAGTACTGCGCGTGGAGCAGAGGAAGCGGTGAAATTAGCTGAAGAAGTTGGTTATCCATTGGTAGTGCGCCCCTCTTATGTATTAGGTGGACGTGCAATGCAAATTGTGTATAACGTGGAGGAATTGAAGCGTTATATGCGTGAAGCTGTTTCAGTTTCTAATGACAGCCCAATCTTATTAGATCACTTTTTAAATAATGCGATTGAAGTGGATGTAGATTGTATTTGCGATGGAGAAGACGTCGTGATTGGTGGCATTATGCAACATATTGAACAAGCGGGGATTCACAGTGGCGACTCGGCTTGCTCATTACCACCATATTCATTAAGCCAAGAAGTGCAAGATGAAATTCGTCGTCAAACTGCTGATATGGCATTTGCATTGGGGGTAAAAGGGTTGATGAATGTGCAGTTTGCGGTACAAGATGGCGTAATTTATGTCTTAGAAGTCAACCCTCGTGCAAGTCGTACAGTGCCATTTGTGAGTAAAGCGACTGGCCGCCCATTAGCGAAAATTGCGGCACGTGTGATGGCAGGCATCACTCTAAAAGAGCAAGGTATTCAAGACGAAGTGATACCGCCGTTCTATTCAGTGAAAGAAGCAGTATTTCCGTTCATCAAATTCCCTGGAGTGGATACAGTATTAGGTCCTGAAATGCGTTCAACAGGTGAAGTAATGGGGGTGGGCAAAACCTTTGCTGAAGCTTTCTTAAAAGCACAGCTAGGTGCTGGTGAACGTATTCCAAAAACAGGAAAAGTCTTCTTGTCTGTAAATGATGCGGATAAGCCACATTTATTACCTATCGCTCGTCAATTACAAGAGGCAGGCTATGGTTTATGTGCGACTTTAGGTACAGCAACATTTCTACGTGAAAATGGCATTGCTGTACAAATTATTAATAAAGTCCGTGAGGGGCGTCCAAATATCGTGGATGCAATTAAAAATGGTGAGATTGCGATGGTGATTAATACCGTGAGTGGTTTAGCTGAAACAGTTACTGATGGTCATGCGATTCGTCGTAGCGCATTACAACAAAAAGTCATGTTACAAACTACTTTGGCTGGAGCTGAAGCTTTAGCTAGTAGTGTGGAATACCTTGACGATTTTGACGTGTATTCTGTGCAAGATTTACACCAACGTTTGGTGTGATTCATTGATAAAACGTGCGGAAAAAATAGTTGTTCTTTTTTGTTTTGGTATTCAATAAAAAATCGAGGAAATTGCCCCGATTTTTTTATCTCTTAATTTCAATTAAAGGTAGTATTTTTCAACTACTTTTAAATTGTCGTCTAGTTTGTACACTAATGGCTGACCTGTTGGGATTTCCAAGTCCATAATATCCGCATCAGAAATGCCTTCAATATGTTTTGCCAATGCACGTAGTGAGTTACCATGTGCAGTTACAAGAACACGTTTACCAGATAGTAATGCTGGTGCGATTTGATCTTCCCAGAATGGTAAGACACGCTCAAGCGTGATTTTTAAGTTTTCAGCATCTGGTACAACATCGCTTGGTAAATGAGCATAGCGGCGATCGTTGTGAGCAGAGTATGGATCTTGTGGATCTAAATCTGGAGGAGAAATATCGTAAGAACGGCGCCAAATGTGCACTTGCTCATCGCCATATTGTTCAGCTGTTGCTTTTTTATCTAGACCTTGTAATGCACCGTAGTGACGCTCATTTAAACGCCAGTTTTTCACTTGTGGGATCCAAAGTTGGTTGGATTCTTCTAATACGATGTTACATGTTTTGATTGCACGTGTTAATACAGACGTGAAGGCGATATCAAATTCAAAACCTGCTTCAAGTAATTTTTTACCTGCTGTTTTTGCTTCTTCGATACCACGCTCAGTTAAGTTCACATCGCGCCAACCTGTGAATAAATTCTTTGCATTCCACTCACTGAAACCGTGGCGAATAAAGACCAATTCCATAAAAAATCTCCTCAATGTTAATGAAAAATAATATCGCAAGTTATAGCAAAAAACCGTTATCTTTAAAAGGAAAATACTTTGATTTTCTGATCTGTCGCAAGAATTTTGAGGAAAATTAGGTTTAGAGCGGTTGGCTAAATAATGGTATAGTTAAGTCGAAATTGATTAAAGGAAAGTTTAGTAATGTGGTTTTTATTGGATAAGTATAAAACGCGTAAAATTTTAACCGCACTTTTGAGTGGTGGTTTATGTTTTGCTGTTTCAGTACAAGCAAATGATTTATCTCAAATTCAAAAACAAATTAAACAGCAAGAACAAAAAATTGCTGAGCAAAAAAAAGAACAGCAAAAGCTCCAATCAACTTTAAAAACGCAAGAAAATCAGATAAACACAGTGATTACTCAATTGCGACAAACTGAAATAGATTTAAAAGAAATTCGTAAGCAAATGAGTGAAACTGATAAACAAATTAAGCGTTTAGAACAGCAAGAAAAAGAGCAAAAACAGAAACTCGCTAAACAACTGGATTCAGCTTATCGTTCTGGTTCAAATCCATCAACATTAGAGCGTATACTTTCTGACGAAGCAAAAAACGCAGATCGGATGAAGCAATATTATGTACATATGAACCAAGTACGTGTAGCACTTATTGAAGAGCTAAAAGTAACGCAAGCGCAATTAGCAAAAGATAAGGCATTAATTATTGAGCAACAGAAAGCGCAACAAACCCAATTATCAACGCAAAAAAAACAGCAACAAGAATTACAAAAAGTTCAGCAAGAGCGCCAATCAACGTTAAATCAATTGAATCGGAGTTTATCACGAGATGAAACACGTTTGGAAACGTTGCGAGCGAATGAAAATGCGTTACGCCAAGAGATTCAACGTGCTGAACAAGCCGCTCGCTTACAAGAACAACGTGAGCGAGAAGCTTATGCACAAAAAAAACAAGCAGAAGAAAAGAAAACACAAAAACCTTATAAACCGACTGCACAAGAAAAACAATTGATGGCAAGTACAAGTGGATTGGGTAAACCCAGTAAGCAATATGCTTATCCAGTAGTAGGCAAGATTTTAAATAGTTTTGGTTCCGCTCAAATGGGCGAGTTACGCTGGAAAGGTATGGTAATTAGTGCTGCTGCTGGCGCAACAGTCAATGTGATTGCAGATGGTCGAGTCATCTTGGCTAGCTGGTTACAAGGCTATGGTTTGATGGTTATTGTTAAGCATGGTGAAAATGATTTGAGTTTATATGGCTATAATCAATCAGTCACCGTAAAAGAAGGGCAATTTGTTAAAGCGGGGCAAAAGATTGCCGAAGTGGGAACGAGTGGAGGGCAATCACAATCAGGGTTGTATTTTGAAATTCGCCGCAAAGGTGTTGCTGTTAATCCTGTGGGTTGGTTGAAATGAGTAAATTGAGGTTAGTTTGGCTTAAAAGTACGGTCGTTTTTGCTGTTATTTTGTTTCTGGTGCCAGTGCAGGCAGCGAAACTTGCCATTGTGATTGATGATGTTGGTTATCACCAAAAAGAAGATGCCCAAGTCTATGCAATGCCAAAAGCTGTTTCCGTCGCAATTATCCCTTTTGCACCTTACGCAAAACAACGTAATTTACAAGCGCAGCAACAGGCACGAGATATATTGATTCATATGCCGATGCAACCATTAAGCCAGCAAAAAATAGAAGCGGGTGGCTTAACGCTAGGCTTAAGTGAAGCAGAAGTTAGGAAGCGCGTAAAAATAGCAAAAGACATTGTTTCTTATGCAATTGGTATGAATAATCATATGGGAAGTGCTGCAACCTCAGATGTAGATTTAATGACAAAGTTGATGGTAGCCTTACGAGAGCAAGATTTATTCTTTTTAGATAGCCGTACTATTGGGCGAAGTGTTGCGCATAAAATAGCAAAGGAACAAGGTGTGTCTTCCCTTGAGCGCCACATTTTCCTTGATGACAGTAATGAATATGCTGATGTTCAGCGTCAATTTCAGCGAGCTGTTCACTATGCACAAAAAAATGGCGTCGCAATTGCGATTGGCCACCCACGTAAAAATACCATTTCTGTTTTACAAACTGGATTGCAAAATTTGCCCGCTGATGTGCAATTAGTCGGTATTGGTCATTTATGGCGTAGTGAAAAAGTACTTCGAATAAAACCTTTGATTTTATTGTTTAATGATATGCCAGCACCAACATCAATTTCACCTTATGAATTTGTCCCTATGCTAAGAGGCGTGCCGCAGTAAAGTAAAAGAGCCTTCGATTTTCTCAATGTTTTACATAAAAATCATGATTAGATGCTGATAAGCAGTGCTTTTGATAAATAAGGATATTGAATTACTGTGATAACTTTTGTAATAACCTATCCATTGCTCGATAACTGAGCGCTTCGGCTAAATGATTTTGATTTATTTGCATTTCATTATTGAGATCAGCAATTGTGCGCGCGACTTTTAAAATACGATGATAAGCACGCACTGATAGTCCTAATTTAGTTAGTGTATTTTCTAAAAATAATGCGTCTTTATTTTGAAGTTTACAATCTCGTTCAATTTCTTTACTGGTTAAATATGTGTTAATTTTGCCAGCTCGAGCGAGTTGAATTTCTCGAGCCTTTAATACTTTTTCACGTACTTGAGTACTGGTTTCACCACGATCACTATGGTTATTTTGTAATGTACCTTGTGGTAATAAAGGGACTTCAATAGATAAGTCAAAACGATCCAAAAATGGTCCAGAAAGACGGTTTAAGTATCGCATAACTTGTTGTGGTGTGGCACGATTATGGGGACCTTGATAATGTCCTGTTGGACTAGGGTTCATTGCCGCAACTAGTTGAAAACGTGCAGGAAATTCAATTTTTGCATTAGCACGAGAAATAATGATACTGCCACTTTCTAATGGTTGGCGTAATGCATCTAATACTTTACGGTCAAATTCAGGTAGCTCATCTAAAAAAAGAACACCATTATGAGCAAGTGAGATTTCTCCAGGTTTAGGGATCGTTCCACCGCCAACTAAAGCAGGAATGGATGCACTATGATGGGGCGTACGAAAGGGACGTTGTTTCCAATTATGAAAATTTAACTCATTATGTACCAAACTAGTTACTGCTGCTGTTTCAATTGCTTCTTGATCCGTCATATCGGGCAGTAGCATGGTTAAGCGACTGGCTAACATCGTTTTTCCAGTACCTGGTGGACCCAAAAAGAGTAAATTATGTTGTCCTGCTGCAGCAATAGTTAAGGCTCGTTTAGCATGTTGTTGGCCAATAATATCAGTTAAATCCAATGGATTTTTTACGGAAAAATTAACTTCACTTTGTGTAGTCAATGTTGAAGCTAGAGGCAAGTTGACGCGATCGTTTAAAAAGTTCACAACATCTAATAAATTATTCGCAAAATAAGTTTGCTGGTTTGAAACTAGGCTTGCTTCATTGGCATTTTGGCTGGCTATAATTAACTTTCGCTTTGCTTTTTGCGCAGCAAGAATGGCTGGAATAACACCTTGTACACCACGTAGTTCACCAGTAAGTGCTAATTCACCAACAAACTCAAATTGCTGAAGTTTTTGTGCTTCTATTTGTCCTGCTGCTGCGAGCATACCTAGAGCAATAGGTAAATCAAAACGCCCTCCTTCTTTGGGTAAGTCGGCTGGTGCAAGATTAACGGTAATGCGCTTGGCAGGATATTTGAATTGAGCATTTAATAATGCACTACGTACTCGATCTTGTGCTTCTTTCACGGTTTTTTCTGGTAAACCAACTAAATTAAATTGTGGTTTACCATTGCTAAAATGTACTTCAATTGTTACTAGAGGGGCTTGTACACCAATAGAAGCACGACTATATACAATAGCAAGAGACATCCTTGACTCCACAAGTTGTTAGAAAAAGAAAACTTGCAGAGAATAAAAAAAGTGCGGTTTATTTTTCATAAATTTCGCACTTTTTTATGATTTTGATCGCAAAAATAACTTATTTTTCAGCAAAAATGGGGGCAAACCAGCTATCTAATTTTGTTGATAGGCGATCAATACCAATTCTGTTCAAAGCAGAAAACGCTTCGACTTGGATATCACCTTGGAAAGGTAAAATAGCTTCACGGATCATTTTGACTTGTTTACTTCGAGCGCTTTGGCTGAGCTTATCTGCTTTCGTTAATAATAATAATACAGGTAAGTGAGCAGAAACTGCCCATTCAATCATTTGTTGATCGAGATCTTTAAGTGGATGGCGGATATCCATTAATACTACTAAACCAGCTAAACATTCCCGTTTCTGTAAATATTCACCAAGGGATTTTTGCCATTGAATTTTCATTTGTTCAGGAACGGCGGCATAGCCATAACCAGGTAAGTCTACCAGTTTACATTGTGGCTCAATTTCAAATAAGTTAATTAATTGAGTACGTCCAGGAGTTTTTGACGTTCTTGCTAAACTTTTTTGATTTGTTAAAGCATTTAACGCGGTTGATTTTCCTGCATTTGAACGACCTGCAAAAGCAATTTCGATACCCGTATCTTCTGGTAAAGTACGAATATTAGGGGCGCTAGTGAGGAAATGTGTTTTGTGATAATTCAATTTGATGTCAGACATAAAGGCTCCTTTGTCGCGCTTAGGATACCTTATAAACACCGATAAAAAAATGAAAATATCGGTAAATTATGCGAGAATAGCCTACCTTTAAGCTAATTTACTTGAATTTTATGGCAAATCAATTTTATCAATGGCCAAATCCACATGCCTTATATCCTGATCGTGGCAAAAAGTCCTATCGTTTAAAACGTTTTCGTTTTCAGCTACGCTCATTATTGCATTTTGCTTACATCAAACGTTTTGAGCAATTTATTAATGCAAATCCAACGTTAGTGAATTTGCTTAATAAGAAAGCAAATTTCAGTTATCCACTTGCACATCGTTTCTTAGATAAACGTTTTAATACTCAGCAACGTTTTGCTAGTATTTGTGACAATTTACATTTTATTCCTGAAAAATTGACTGCACTTCACTTACCTCAGTTATGGCAACAGCCTATTTGTTTTGGTGAAGTGATTGAGGATTTTGAGCTCTATTTAAATATTAATGAATATCAAGCAATGGAAGGTTTTTGGGCATTGGAGCTACGTTATAAACCAACACAGGAGTTGATCTATTTATTAACGTTTGGAAAAGTTGAACAAGCCTTATTAATTGCGGTCATTCAAGGACCTAATTTTGATGGTTCAAAGGATATAGTAAAACAACTGACTAAAAAATGTCATGGTTTGCGTCCTGCATATTTGATGGTAGAAGCCATGAAGGCATTAACGCACACATTTGGTTATCAAAAACTATTAGGTATTCCACACAAGTATCAAAATAAATCACGTTTAGTACAAAGTAAACGTTATGTGGTGGATTATGATGCGATTTTTGCGGAATCATCAGGTGTGTTAAAAGATTATTGGGAGTTACCAGTCCAATTTAATATCAAAGAAATGGACAGTATTCCAAGTAATAAACGATCAATGTATCGCAAACGTTATGCGATGTTAGAACACTTACAAGATTCAATGAATCGTATTCTACGGAAAGAATAGTGAGGTCGCTTAAAGTGACCTTCAATTTTTTTAATGTGTGGTCTATTTTTTGAATAGTTGGGCATTAACTTGAGATATTAACAGCACCTTGATAACCTAGCTGGCGCCAAGCCTCATAAACAGCAACAGCAACAGAATTAGATAAGTTCATGCTACGGCTATTTGCTGTCATCGGAATTCGAATTTTTTGTTGTGCGGGTAAGTTATTAAGAATATGCATAGGAATACCGCGGCTTTCAGGACCAAACATTAGATAATCACCCACTTCAAATTGTACTTGGCTATGTGCTGGTGTTCCTTTTGTTGTTAAAGCAAAAAGACGTTTAGGTTGTTCTATCTGTAAAAATACATCAAATGTTTTGTGTCGTTTTATCTCAGCAAATTCATGGTAATCTAAGCCTGAGCGGCGTAATTTCTTATCATCCCAAGTAAAACCTAATGGCTCAATTAAATGCAAACGAAACCCCGTATTTGCGCATAAACGAATAATATTACCTGTATTTTGTGGGATTTCAGGTTCGTATAACACAATGTCTAACATATCTAATCATTATTAATCAAAAAGAAGGACAAAGTTTAGCATAAATTTGGTGTGGACTAAATGTTAGGATGTTATTGTGCTTTATCAGAAAATGCCCAATATAAAATTTGGGCATTTTGGTTTGCTTAGAAGCTCTTACTGACACTTAGATATACGCGGTTTCGGTCGTAACTTGAGAATGGATTATTACTGTCAGTTTTTTGATATGACCATGTGATTTTAGGTGTAATACCTCGCCAGTGAATGCTACGGTGCCAAACAGTAAAATTCAGGCCGTATTCTTTATTTTTCTGCGCAATTTTAAAGAAGCTTGGCGCAAAAATAGCATTTTTAGGGGCAGAAGGCATATGATATGAGCGCTTAGCATAGTTTAATTGTAAACGTGTCGAAATACCTTTTGGCCATTCTTGCCCCCAGCCTAAGCGAACGCCACGACGATCGAAAGCATTAGCTTTCCAATGTGCATTTTTACGGTAAAAATCAGCACCTACAAACCAATATTGTTGGCTGTTTGGGAAATACATAACTGTGTTAGATAAAGAATACAAATTCCCATTCGATTTTTTACGCTCAGGACTTAGGTAGCGCTGTTCACCATATTCAAATTCAGTTGATATTTTCCAATTTTGACTTAGCCAATAACCAAGATCCAATGAGGCGCCCCCTGTTTTAGAATAGCGGTGTAATGTTTTGGCATGTTGTTCAGCATTTTCTCCACCAACGTACCAAAATTGCTCCATATAAGGAATTAATTTTATTTCTGTTTTAGCGTTACGATAGCCACCGCCTAAGCCAACACGTAGTGATAATTCGTCATATTTGTGATTGTTCCAGTAATATTTTCCGTTAAGATCTGTATTAAATTCAGCAAAAAAGCCATTCTTAATCGACCAAGTTTTATTTATACCGAAGAAATAGCTAATACCTTCAGCACTTTCAGGCTCATTCGATGGGGTAAAGCCGCCTACTTTAGTGCCTTTTGGAGGGGCGTTATTAACATTATTTTCACGTAAATAATTTGCGCCACTATAAAAACGCCAACTATCTTGTTCGTGAATTGAATGAATATAGCGATCAATAATTTGTATTAATTGTGGTGGCAAATTTTCTGCACGTAGACGATTAAATTGTTCTTTAGCTGTTTCATATTCGTGGTTATGCATCAGCGCAATCGCTAATTGTAAGCGTGCAGGTTGTAGCCTTGGTTGTTCAGCAATTAATTCACGATAAAGGCGGATGGATTTTGTTAATTTGCCTTGTTTTTTGGCCAGAATGGCGTTTGCCCACTTCAATAAAAAAGGATCTTTTTCTGGAAGTTTTTCATAAATAGGAAGAAGTATTTCAACGCCACGCATATCATTATTTCTTAAAACAGGGATGAGTGCACGCAATAATAAATCTGGGCGTTGTAGTAGTTGTTCAGCGGTGAGTGAAATATTTTGTGTTTGGGGAGTTTGATCGTGTCTAGATTTATTTGGTAAATGTGACTGAAGTTGCACTTGAGATGCTTTATGAAAGTGTTCATCAGGACGCTGATTATCAACGTTGACTACTTGCTGCGCTAAAACAGTGGGTGCAATGCTGACTCCATAACATGTCAGTGTTATAAAAAAAGTTAAAAAATGTTGTTTCTTATTCATAAGTTTATTGGTTAGTTTGAAGTTGTATAATAACAATAAAGTCGATAGCAAACTTGCCCTGTGATTTTTTCTTTTAGTATCTGCCAATGTGTTGGTACTGTAATAGGTTGGTTTTTCTCTGTTTCCACATAAATCAACGCATTAGGTTTCAGCCAATGATGTTTCTCTAGTAAGTCAATAGTTTGTTGTGCTAACCCCAAATGAAAAGGTGGATCCACAAAAACTATATCAAAGTGCGGTGTGTTTTGTATAGATTTTAAAAATTGTAAACTATTTTGGTTGATCACTTTTGCTTGCTCGAGAGAGCATTTTAACGTTTGTATGTTTTTCTGTAGTTGCATTGCTACTTTTTTATCGAGTTCTACGAAAGTGACCTGTTTGGCCTGGCGAGATAGTGCCTCAAAACCAAGTGAACCACTACCCGCAAAGCAATCAAGGCAATGAGCATCAACAATATAAGGCATAAGCCAATTGAATAAAGTTTCCTTGACACGATCACCCGTAGGGCGCAAGCCATTTAGACTTAATACAGGGAGTCTTCGTCCACGCCACAAGCCCGCAATAATACGTACATATCCTTGTTGTTGACTCTGCTTAAATGTGTTTTTTTGCATTTTATTAATAATAGGGGATGCTTATAATATTTTTATGTTGTTTCGGGATATTATACATATTTCTCAAGAAAGAAATATCCTCTAGTGAATAGGGGGAGGTTAATGTGCGATAATATATGCGATATTTTATAAAAACTTATATTTATTAAATAGTTATTTCTATTTACGTAGTAATTTTTATGCATTAATAGATTAGCATTTAACGTGTATTAATGTTTCAGATGAGAATATTAAGTGGTTATATCGGAGTTAAAAAAGAAAAGAGAGACTATATCTCTCTTTTCTAGAACTGGATTACTTCTCTTTTTCAGCAAAAAGTAAAGCTGAAAAGCCTACTTCTTTATTTGCTCCAGGGTGTGATTTTCCTGTTCCAATAATATATTTGTAATCATTAGCACCTTTCTTAGAGTTAATAAACTTAACTTCCATAGAGGCTTTCTGTTTCTCAGAAATAAGGGTACCTGAGTTACTAATATTTGCAGTAGCCTCTATTGTTAATTGATTATCTTTTCCTGTTATATTAAAGATAGCAGCATTCTTGTTAGTGGGATCGTACACTTCTCCATGTACATTACCATCTTTATAATAGATTTCTACATTTCCTTCTTTTCTTATTCTGTTTTGTGCCGTATCAGCTAAAGTGTATGGTGTATAAATAAACCCACCATCTTGCTTATATGTTGCTGTATAGTTATTCGGTAATGTTGCTACATAATCATTGTTGACCGCATAGACAAGCTCATAATGACTACCATCTTTATTTGGATTAGCACGTTGACGATATCCATAGTACATGTCAGCATTAAGAGCTTTTAATAATGTAAATTGGTATCCCTCACCATTATTAACACCATTCTTTAAAGCAATACTATTTGCTTCTTCTGTTGTAATATCTGTCCCTGAATGATAGGGATCTTCTGTCGTTTTTAATGTATATACTTTAACAGAGTTTTTGTTTCCTTCTTCATTACAAGCATTATTACTCGATGCAGTACAGCCTGTGTACCAATTAAGATTTGCCTCTTGATCTGACTTTGGTGGTTCTATGTCTTTAGGCGGCTGAGGTGGATCATTTAATTTTGGCCCATTATCATTTGGATTGTTTGGCGCAGGTGGCTCTGGTTGAATCGGTTGTGGTGGCTGCTTAGTATCATTACTACTAGAGCTTCCACCTCCACCGCCACATGCGACTAAGAGTGCTGAAAGACTAATAAGGCTTAACTTCAAAATAGCTTTTTTCATTTTAATTCCTTTTTTAAATATAAACATAATTTTATAGCGTCCTACTTTATTAAAGACCGTATATATTTTACGCTTTTTTATCCAAATTTGCGGAAGTTTTTCATTACTTGTCTATTCAATGGTAAACTATCAGGCAATTTTGTTCATTTATAATGAGAATTTACACACATTTTTTGAGCGGGAATAATATCAATGGAAAATAAAAAGAATGGCTTCTGGTCTTGGTTGGGCTTAGGTAAGAAAAAAGAACAACAAGAGGTAAAGTTGACAGAAGAATCTTCAGCACAAGAACTGGTCAAACCAGCTGAGGTGGATATAAATAAATCAGTATCAGCATCAACAGAGACAGAGCAATTAGAAAACAATATAGCTTCTATCGACGAGGTTTCTTCTTTAGAAAAAGAGCATATTACAATAGAAAAGCGAGATTTAGTTGAAGATAGTATAGAGACAGTAACTCAAAATATAGTGCAGCCTGTCGTTAGTGATGAGGATATAGCTTCGTTTGAGCAGACGCCTATATTCGATTCGGCTTCTGAATTAGTCGAACAAGAAGTGGTGGAGCAAGTTACGACGCATGACAATGATTTACATGTTGAAATAGTAGAAGAAAGAGCTGTTCAAACTGAGTCTACTGTTACTGAACAGGAAAAACCGAGCGAGGGTGGTTTTTTTAGTCGTTTAGTAAAAGGATTATTAAAAACAAAACAAAATATTGGTGTGGGTTTTCGTAGTCTGTTTTTAGGTAAAAAAATTGATGATGAATTATTTGAAGAGTTAGAGGAACAACTCTTAGTCGCAGATTTAGGCGTACCGACCACCACAAAAATTATTCATAACTTAACGCAACATGCTAGCCGCAAGCAATTACAGGATGCGGAGTTATTGTATCAACAGTTAAAAGTAGAAATGGCAGAAATTTTAAAGCCCGTTACACAGCCATTAATCATTGATCAAAGTAAAAAGCCTTATGTGATCTTAATGGTGGGTGTTAATGGCGTAGGTAAAACAACAACGATTGGTAAGTTAGCGCGTAAATTTCAACAAGAAGGTAAATCGGTTATGTTAGCTGCGGGTGATACATTCCGTGCAGCAGCGGTAGAGCAGTTGCAAGTATGGGGTGAGCGTAATCATATTCCTGTTGTTGCACAAAGTACAGGCTCAGATTCTGCATCAGTAATTTTTGATGCTATGCAGTCAGCAGCAGCACGTAATATAGATGTGTTGATTGCAGATACTGCAGGGCGTTTGCAAAATAAAAACAATTTGATGGATGAGTTGAAAAAAATTGTTCGTGTGATGAAAAAATATGATGAAACTGCACCACATGAAATTATGTTAACGCTGGATGCGGGTACTGGGCAAAATGCAATTAGCCAAGCAAAATTATTTCATGAAGCAGTGGGGCTAACTGGTATTAGTTTAACAAAATTAGATGGCACAGCAAAAGGTGGAGTCATCTTTGCTATTGCAGATCAATTTAATTTACCAATTCGTTATATTGGTGTAGGTGAAAAAATCGAAGACTTGCGTGAATTTAATGCAGATGAGTTTATTGAGGCGTTATTTGTGCATGAAGATTAATGTGTTAAATAAAGCAAGTCAGTTTTACAAGTACGAATCTTTATGTGAATGACACCTAAGAAGTAGATAAAAAAATGATTAGATTTTCGAATGTAAGTAAAGCGTATTTAGGTGGTAAACCTGCTTTACAAAATATCAGTTTTCATTTACCTGTAGGCAGTATGCATTATGTTATTGGGCATTCTGGTGCGGGTAAAAGTACATTACTGAAATTAATTATGGGGATGGAACGCGCTAACGGTGGACAAATTTGGTTTAATGGGCATGATATTACTCGTTTATCCACCTATGAAATCCCTTTTTTACGCCGTCAAATTGGCATGGTACATCAAGATTATCGTTTATTAACGGATCGTTCAATTGTTGATAATGTAGCTTTACCCTTAATTATTGCAGGTATGCATCCAAAAGAAGCTGAAACCCGTGCACTTGCTTCATTAGATCGCGTCGGGTTGCGTGATCGAGGCAGCCATTTGCCTATACATTTGTCTGGGGGAGAGCAACAACGTGTTGACATTGCTCGAGCTATTGTGCATAAACCACAATTATTATTAGCAGATGAACCAACAGGTAATCTTGATAATAGCTTATCTTTTGAAATTTTTAGTTTGTTTGAAGAGTTAAATCAACTGGGCATGACAGTCTTAATTGCGACCCATGATTTGAATATTATCCAACAAAAACCAAAACCTTGCCTTGTTCTTGAGCAAGGTTATTTACGTTGAGGAAAATCATAATGGGATCTCGTCGTGTTCAAGCGCCATTTTGGGTGCAAATACATTATGTGTTACGTGCAGTATGGGCAGATTTACTTAAACGCCGTTTCGGTACATTATTGACTATTTTAGTCATCAGTGTCTCCTTAACTATTCCTACCGTCAGTTACTTGTTGTGGAAAAATATCCATCAAGCAACAACACAGTTTTATCCTGAAAGTGAATTAACAGTTTACTTGCATAAGACGTTGAGTGAAGAAGATGCTAATTTGGTGGTAGAAAAAATTCGTCAGCAAACAGGTGTTGAATCATTAAATTATATTTCTCGTCAAGAAAGCTTAAATGCATTTCGTGATTGGTCTGGCTTTAATAATGAATTGGATATATTAGATGATAACCCTTTGCCTGCTGTAGTGGTGGTTAGAGCATCACCAGAATATAACCAGTCACAGAAGCGTAATGAGTTACGACAAAACTTAGGCAAAATCAAAGGGGTACAGGAAGTACGTTTAGATAATGACTGGTTAGAAAAATTGACAGCCTTAACTTGGCTAGTGGCACATGTTGCTATTTTTTGTGCAGTGTTAATGACATTAGCTGTATTTTTAGTTATTGGTAATAGTATTCGTTCGGATGTTTATAGTAGTCAGGCAAATATTGAAGTAATGAAATTATTGGGAGCGACTGATCAATTTATTCTGCGCCCCTTTTTGTATACAGGGATGATTTATGCTGTATTAGGTGGTTTGTTTGCTTGTCTATTTAGTAGTCTAGCAATTGGCTATTTTACTCAAGCCGTAAAATATGTTACTGATATTTTTGCCGTGCAGTTTGAGCTAAATAGTGTCAATTTTGCAGAGTTTTTATTTTTAATAATTGTGTGTACATTGGTTGGATATGTCGGCGCATGGATTGCGGCAACTCGCCATATTAAAATGTTAGAACAAAAAAATTAGAAAACAGACCGCATTAACTTCTTCTTTCCATAAAAAAATAAAAGCGATTGCTATCTAGGCAATCGCTTTTTTTCTATAATTTCTATAAGAAGAGTACTATTCTGTTATTCCTACTGTATGGAAGTTGCGTGAGAAGTACACTAATGCTTGTCCTTCATCAGAAACTTGAATTTCTTCGAGTTCAACTAGGAACATAGAGTGTGTACCAATTTCTCGAATATCCACAATTGTTCCTGTCAAATTTGCTAACGCATTTTTTAAACATGGAACTGATGCAGAATCTTTTTGTGGTTGCCACACATTCCATTCAAAACGCTCATCCATACAACTGCCTTTAAATCCTGCAAAATGTTGGGCTAATTCGATTTGTTCCGAATTTAACACATTAACACAAAGGCGTTTATTCGCTTGGAAAACAGGATTCATTTCACTGTTTTTGTTAATACAGACCATCACAGTGGGCGGTGTATCAGTAACTGAACATACCGCGGTTGCAGTGATCCCACATTTCCCAGCAGGGCCGTTAGTTGTGATAATATTCACACCAGCGGCTAATTTCGCCATGGAATTACGGAAGTTTTGTTGAATTGGCGTAAGCATAATGATTTTCCTTAATATGATCTGCTTAGTTATTTGGAAAAACGGTTTAAGTTATCCAAAATATTAATATCAGCTGAGTTATGGAGATGTGGTACTTTCCAGCCATTTTCATCATAATCAGCCAAACATTTATCGACAAGATCGAAACAACGTTGTAATGTACCATTGCCTGTTGATTGTCCTAGTACTTGTAAACGGACTTCTTCTTGACTTCCCGCATAATTGATTTCGTAGAGCTCATGGCGACCACCAAATTCAGTGCCAATTGCATCCCAAAGTAGTTTTAAAATTTTAATTCGATCACGGTATTCAATATTGTTTGAGCCTCGTACATATTTTTCTAAATACTGATCAATTTCTGGGTTATTGAAATCACGGATATGCGAAGGTAAATAAATTAACCCACTTGTTACAGTTTGTTCAATAATTTTTTTCACTGTATGGTAGGCCATTGGCGCCATTACTCGATAAGTTTGAATTGCTTGGGCACTTGGCATTTGACAACCATTTTTCCATTGATAGGATGACCCTGCCATCGCATCGGTTAATGTCCAGAACAAGTTACGGTACATCATGACCTCACCCATCTGTGCTGCAACACCACGGAATTCAATGACACCTGTACATTGTAAGGCTTTATGTAATAGACCTGTGATGAAATCTAATTTTACTGCAAGGCGAGTACAAGCTTGCATTGGGAATAAGGTAGCAAAACCTGCATACTGTGCCCAAGTCCGACAACGGTCTAGATCACGATAGATTAAAATATTTTCCCAAGGGATAAACACTTTATCTAATACAAGAATTGCGTCATTTTCGTCAAAGCGTGTTGATAATGGGAAATCAAATGGTGAACCAGTTGCACCTGCCGCTAATTCATAAGAGTGGCGACAAATCAGTTTTACGCCTTCAGCATCCATTGGCGCAATGAACATAAGAGCGAAGTCATCGTTATCGCCAATGATTTGCGCTGAACCAAAACCAATGAAGTTATAGTGTGTTAATGCAGAGTTGGTCGCAACCACTTTCGCACCACTTACCACAATTCCGTCTTCACGTTCTTCTTCAATTTTGACATAAATATCTTTTACTTGATCAATAGGCTTATTACGATCAATTGGTGGATTCACGATGGCGTGGTTAAAATATAGGCAAGATTCTTGGATACGCTTGTACCAGTGACGAGCATTGTCTGCAAATTTTCCATAGAATTCGGGATTAGCACCGAGTGCGCTACCAAAAGCAGCTTTATAATCTGGTGTACGCCCCATCCAACCATAACTAAAGCGTGACCAAGCTGCAATCGCATCTCTTTGCTCTTTTAACTCTTCTGCATTGCGCGCATAGCGGAAGAATTTATGAGTATAACCGCCATTACCTGTATCTGTTTCCCAGCATAATTCATCTTTTGTTGCAGGATCATGTAAGGCATCATATAGCTTTGCAACAGAAGCTGCTGCATTACGGAAAGCGGGATGTGTGGTGACATCTTCGACTAATTCTCCGTAAATATAAACTTTGCGCCCATCTCTTAAGCTAGCCAAATACTCTTCACCAGTAAATGGGCGATTTTTTTCTTTTCTAAAATCATCAGGTAATTTGTGTGCTTTTTTTTCTACTTGAGTCATGGTTTACTCCTTTTGAACAAATGAGATTAGGAATAGCATCTAGGATAAAGCAGGGTTAGATGTTGCGAATTTGTTAAATTTATAGTGGATTTGTTACAAAGATAAAATGCAATTTTCTTGGCAAAAAATGTACTTTTCCGTATTTCTGCTATAAAAATGATTAAAATGTGATCTCTATCGCTCTTTTGAATATGAGTGCTATACACTGAGTTAAGCATAGTTTACAGTCGGGTTATTCATTAACAATATGAGTAATCAGAGGAAATGATGGTCGATCAAGTGGCTGAAACTCAAAATATTAATATTGAGAAAACCTATGGAGGGCAGGAAGACAGTAATATTATTCATTATGAAACATTTGATAATTTAGCGTTATTTTATGGTAGAAAATCTTTAGTACATTTTCATGATCGTTTTTACCAAGTCCATTATTTAACAGAAGGTAGTATTAGATTACAACTTGATGCTCATGAATATCAATTGTACGCACCTTGTTTTTTTATTACACCGCCTTCTATACCTCATGGGTTCTATACTGACCTAGATACACATGGACATGTTCTAACTATTCCGCAAGCGTTTGTGTGGCAATTACTTGAATCTTTAAAAAGAGACATTAATTATTTTTACCCCATGTGTATTGAGCTATCTCAGTTAGGCGAACAACAGCAACAAATCTTCAAGTTTGAATATTTATTTAATCTGCTGGCATCGGAGTACAGACATAATACAGAAGAAAAACAGACCGCACTTCGTTTATGTGCAAAGTTAATTTTATTAGAGATTTATCGTTTATCTAAAAGCGATGAGAAAAAATACAGTCCGAGGAATAACGAGTTATACCTTTTTAACCAATTTAATTTTTTGATCGAGGAGAATTTTAAGAATAACTGGCGTATTAATGACTACTTGGATAAATTATGCATTAGTGAAAGTAAATTAAATGCCATTTGCCAGCATTTCTCAGCAACGTCTCCGAAAAGATTAATTATAGAACGTCAGATTCAAGAGGCTAAAAGAAAGTTACTTTTTAGCCAATATTCTATTTATCAAATTGCCTATGATTTAGGCTTTAAAGATCCCGCTTACTTCTCACGTTTCTTCCAAAAGGAAACAAATTTATCGCCAAAAGCATTTCGCGATCAAGATCACATATCTTCTAATCTATCCTAGTTTTTTGTGAAAAGTACAATTTTTCACAAGAAAAGTACATTTAAAACTCTGTGTAACTCTATTATAACTGTAACAACCTGTTAACAAATTGGTTACATTGGACTGCTGTTTGTTCTTAAATGCCTTTTCCAACGAACGTGAAGGAGACTTTTTATGAAGACACGTCAACTCTTACTCGCTGTAACTTTAGCAGTTTCTAGTTCTGCTTTCGCAAATGACAAAGTGGTATTAAAAATAGGTCATTTTCTACCCGCACTTTCAACAATGCACAATGATGTTTTAGTACCTTGGTGTCAGGATTTGAATTCGGAATCAAAAGGTCGTATTGAGTGTCAATTGTATCCTTCTAATCAGCTTGGTGGTACAGCAGGTCAACTGATTGATCAAGTACGTAATGGTGTTGCTGATATTGTGTGGACTGCACCAGGCTATTCACCAGGTCGCTTTAAAGTGATTGAAGCGTTAGAAACACCTTTTTTATTACCTAATGTGCGTGTTGGGAATAAAGTTGCTTGGGAATTTTTTGAGAAATATGCCAAAGATACAGAATTTAAGCAATTTAAAGTCTTGTCTATCCAAAGTGATGGTGGGGTGACATTCCACTCTAATAAACCACTTAATGAAGTAGAGGATTTAAAAGGTAACAAATTACGTACACCAACTCGTTTAGCCTCACAAATTATTCAAGCTTTAGGCGGATCTGCGATTTCTATCGCTCCTTCACAAGTCGCGGAAAGCATTTCAAAAGGTGTTGTTGATGGTGCAATGGGTGCATGGGAAGTGGTTCCTCCAACGAAATTAGATGAGGTGACTAAGTATCATGTAATGCCTGCAGCAGGTGAGCCTTTCCCAACAGTAACAGTACTTGCTTTAGTGATGAATCAGAAAAAATATGATTCATTACCTGCAGATTTAAAAACCATTCTTGATAAGCATTCTGGACCTGCCTTATTAGAGCGTATTACGGTGGCTTGGGAAAAAACAGAAGAAAATGCGCGTAAAAAAGTGCTTGCCCATGGCGGGGTGATTACTGAATTCGGACCAAAACATACTGAGAAAATGAAAGCAATGACTGATTCGCTCACACAAAGTTGGATCGACAGTATGAATAAACAAGGTAAAAACGGTCAACAATTAATTGATGATTTACGTGAGATGGTGAAAAAACATCAATAATTAGCAAGGAGGTGCGCGATGAGCGAATCGACACAAGCTATAGTGATTCCAAATAAAGTGAGAAATAACGTAATTGGTATGGGATTGTTTCATGTATCAAAAGCTATGGCAATTCTAGGTGGGTTGTTATTTATTGCATTGATTATCATGTCTTGTTATTCCCTCGTTGATAGAAAGTTAGGGAATGGAGGTGTACTTGGTGATATTGAGATTATGCAAATGGGATGTGCGGTTGCTGCATCCCTCTTTCTCCCTTTTTGCACAATTATGTCTGAGCATTTAAAAGTGGATTTTTTCACCGCAAAATTTCCATTGGTTTTACGCAATAAAATGGATGCATTAGCAGATTTATTACTCTGTTTGGTTTCATTCTTGTTAGTTTGGCGTATTTGGTTACAAAGTGAAACATTACAAGAATATGAAGAGGTCACTGCATTATTATCTTTCCCAACTTGGATGCCAAATGTTGCAATTATGCTTGGCTTTATTGTAATGGGATGTTGTGCTTTTTATTATTTTTGTATCCATTTAACAGCAAAGGATTAAGTTTATGATGAGTGGCTTAGAAATGGGCATTGTGGGGTTCTTCATCTTACTTACCCTATTATTACTCCGAATCCATATTAGTATTTCGATGTTTTTAGCTGCTGCTGGCTTATATGCGTATTTAGGGCAAGGGGATCTTAACTCTTTAATGTACACCTTAAATGGTTTGGCTTACGCTCGTTTATCTAATTACGACTTAGCGGTAGTGCCTTTATTTATTTTCATGGGACAGCTGGCTTCACATGGTGGAATGTCAAAGGCCTTATTTCAAGCAGCAAGTAGCTTTATTGGACATTGGCGTGGTGGGTTAGCCATGGCATCAGTAGGAAGTTGCGCAGCATTTGGTGCAATTTGTGGCTCTTCTTTAGCAACCGCTGCGACGATGGGGCAAGTAGCCATTCCTGAATTAAAGAAACGTCATTACTCTGGTGAACTGAGTACGGCAACCTTAGCAGCGGGAGGAACGTTAGGTATTTTAATTCCACCTTCAGTCCCTTTGATTATTTATGCTGTGTTAACGCAAGAATCGATTGGTAAATTATTCGTGGCAGCAATTGTGCCTGGTATTTTAGCCTTATTGGGTTATGTGGTTGTGATTAAAATTCTGGTTAGCTTGCGCCCTGATGCAGGACCAACTTCAGAAAAAGTTCCCTTCTTCCAAGCGTTAAAGTCACAAGTGAAAGTTTTACCAATTTTTATTGTGTTTGCTGTTGTGATCATCAGTATCTATGGTGGGTGGGCAAATCCTACGGAAGCTGCATCGATTGGAGCGGCATCTTGTGGCTTGATTTCTTGGCTTTCAGGTGGTTTAACTTGGAAGGGCTTAGTTGACAGTATCCTACAAACAGCAATGGCAAGCGCAATGATTTTCATGGTGTTGATTGGTGCAGATTTATTAAATTCAGCATTAGCATTGACACAAATGCCTGCGCAATTAGCCAACTGGGTTGTTGAGCAACAATTTGCCCCACTATTTGTTTTATTTTGTATCTTAATGATTTATCTCGTCTTAGGTTGCGTGATGGATTCGCTTGCAATGATTTTGCTGACGATTCCTATCTTTTACCCAATCATTCTTGGCTTAGATTTTTGGGGATTATCTGCACAAGATAAAACGATTTGGTTTGGTATTGTGGCATTAATGGTAGTGGAAATAGGGTTAATTACTCCTCCTGTGGGGATGAACTTATTTATTATCAATAAGATGGATAAAGAAACTCCCTTATTAGCAACATCAAAATGGGTTTTACCGTTTATTGCCTCTGATTTACTTCGTATTGTTGTGATTGCTTGTGTCCCGAGTATTGCATTATGGCTAGTCCATTTATTTTAAGTGAGGAAATTATGTCTGTCTCTTTAGCTAAACAGATTACACAACTAAGCGCCGCTAACAAACCGACAGTGTTTGTGATAGCTCTAAATTCACAGCGTTTATTGCAACGTTGTCAAACTGAATTTGAACAAGCGCCTTACAAAGCACTGCCCAAAACGCCTGTTATTTATGTATTACCTGAAGCAACACATAATCGTAGTGGTGCTACAGTATGCTTACCAGAAGGAAAAAAACAACTCAGAATTGAACCGCACTTAGGGGTAGTCTTTGGGCAAGATACTTCAAGAGTGAGTGTGGAAAATGCTTTATATACTGTTGCAGGTTATGTGCCTGTTGCTTTGTATTCTTTACCAAATGATAGTTATTATCGTCCTGATATAGAAGGGCGTTGCCAAGATGGTTTCTGTGTTTTAGGACAAACCGTTATGAAAAGTGCGGTAGCAAATCCTGCAGAAGTGATGGTTAACATTGCATTAAATGGCGCTATTAAAAAATCTTATGTACATCTAGATATGAAGCACTCCGTAGCTGAATTAATCAGTTTTTTGAGCCAATTCATTGCATTTAAAGCGGGTGATATTTTGCTGACAGGCACAGAGGATATGCCATTGTTAGCGAGTGCGGGCGATGAGGTCAGTGTGGATTTTGTCCAAATAGGTTCTGTCAGTAACACCATTGCGGAATAAGGTAGGAGCGATTATGAGTAAATATGCAAAAGTGGTTTATCAAGATCAAATCCACAGTGTTGAAGTACAAGAGCAAGGGTTATTGACTGAACAAAAACAACTTTTACCTGCCGAGGCAGTGACTTGGCTGCCACCTGCCAGCGGTATGATGTATGCACTTGGTTTGAATTATGCTGATCACGCGTCGGAGTTAGATTTTAAGCCACCAGAAAAACCATTAGTCTTTGTGAAAACCCATCATACTTATACGGGGCATAACAGTACGACTTGGCGACCTGATCATGTGGAATATATGCATTATGAGTGTGAGCTAGTCGTCGTGATTGGCAAAACTGCAAAAAATGTGAAACGTGAAAATGCGATGGACTATGTGGCAGGTTATACCTTATGTAATGACTATGCTATTCGCGATTATTTAGAGAATTATTATCGTCCGAATTTACGCGTAAAAAATCGTGTTGGCACGACCCCTGTTGGACCGTGGATTGTGGATAAAGAAGATGTGAAGGATCCAATGAATTTAACGCTCAGAACGTGGGTGAATGGTGAATTATGTCAAGAAGGCAATACCAAAGATATGATTTTTGATATCGCATATTTAATTGAACATCTTTCCCATATTACAACATTACAACCTGGAGACATGATTGCAACAGGGACACCAAAAGGGCTTGCAGATGTCAAAGTAGGCGATTGTGTTGAAATCGAAATTGAACAAATTGGCAAACTTACAAATTACATTGTGAGTGAAACCGCCTTTTTTGCAAAAAATACCTAAGATATAGAGGAGAAACCTATGATTAAACATTGGATTAACGGTAAAGAAGTTGCCAGTGACGAAACATTTGAGAATCTGAATCCTGCAACAGGAGAGGTGATTTGTGAGGTTGCCTCTGGTGGTGAAAAAGAGATTAATGCAGCTGTGAAGGCAGCAAAAGAGGCGTTCCCAAAATGGTCAAAAACCTCAGCCAAAGAACGTGCACGTTTAATGCGTAATTTAGGTGAATTAATCGATAAAAATGTTGCTAAGTTGGCAGAATTAGAAACCTTGGATACAGGGTTGCCGATTCACCAAACTAAAAATGTATTGATCCCTCGCGCATCACATAATTTTAACTTTTTTGCTGAAGTATGTACGCGTATGAATGGGCACAGCTATCCTGTTGATGACAAAATGCTGAACTATACCCTTTATCAACCAGTAGGTGTATGCGGTTTAGTGTCACCTTGGAACGTCCCGTTTATGACTGCAACTTGGAAAACAGCACCTTGTTTAGCATTAGGAAATACTGCGGTCTTAAAGATGTCAGAGCTTTCACCACTGACTGCTAATGAGCTTGGTCGTTTAGCTCTAGAAGCAGGCATTCCTGAAGGAGTATTTAATGTAGTACAAGGTTTTGGCTCAACAGCGGGACAGGCATTAGTGACCCATGATGATGTGCGGGCGATTTCGTTCACTGGCGGTACTGCAACAGGCAAACATATTTTAAAACATGCAGGATTGAAAAAATATTCAATGGAGCTTGGGGGAAAATCACCCGTTTTAATTTTTGATGATGCAGATTTAGAGCGCGCATTAGATGCTGCACTCTTTACAATTTTTTCCTTGAATGGCGAACGTTGTACAGCAGGATCTCGTATCTTTATTCAAGAAACGGTGTATGACGAGTTCGTGAAAGAATTTGCCGCTCGTGCAAGACGTTTAATCGTAGGTGACCCACAAGATCCAAATACCCAAGTCGGATCAATGATTACTCGCCAACATTATGAAAAGGTTACAGGTTACATTCGCATCGGCTTAGAGGAAGGGGCAAACTTATTAGCTGGTGGGTTAGAACGTCCACAAAACTTACCTGACCATTTACAAAAAGGTAACTTTATTCAACCAACCGTGTTTGCAGATGTTGATAATCATATGCGCATTGCTCAAGAGGAAATTTTTGGACCAGTGGTCTGTTTAATGAAGTTCAAAGATGAAGCAGATGCGTTACGTTTAGCTAATGATGTGGAATATGGTCTTGCCTCTTACATTTGGACAAAAGATATTGCGAAAGCACTACGCTTATCCAATGGTATTGAAGCAGGTATGGTGTTTGTGAATAGCCAAAATGTGCGTGATTTACGTCAACCATTTGGTGGGATTAAAGCTTCGGGTATTGGTCGTGAAGGCGGTGAATACAGTTTCGAAGTTTTTGCCGAATTAAAAAATGTATGCATCTCAATGCATGATCATCCGATTCCTCGTTGGGGATTATAAATTTAAAGGAGCAAAATTATGGGTAAACTCGCTTTAGCAGCCAAGATTACACATGTTCCGTCAATGTATTTGTCAGAACAACCCGGCAAACATTATGGCTGCCGTGCTTCTGCCATTGAAGGGCACAAAGAAATTAGCCGACGTTGTCGTGATTTAGGCGTGGATACCATCATTGTGTTTGATACACATTGGCTTGTTAATAGTGCCTATCATGTGAATTGTTGTTCTCACTTTAAAGGTGTCTATACCAGTAATGAATTACCACACTTTATTCGTGATATTACTTTCGATTATGACGGTAATCCAGAACTGGGCCATATGATTGTAAAACATGCGGTAGAAAAAGGTGTACGTGCGCAAGCACATGAAATTGAAAGCTTAAAATTGGAGTATGGTACTCTCGTTCCAATGCGTTATATGAATGAAGATAAAGCATTTAAAGTGATCTCAATTTCTGCGTTTTGTACTTCACATTCTTTTGAAGATAGCCGCAAACTTGGTGAGGCAGTTTTAGAGGCTATTCAGGAATATGATGGTACAGTTGCTGTATTAGCGAGTGGTTCCTTATCCCATTACTTTATTCCAGATCATTTAGCTAAAGAGGGAATGAACAGCTACACTCGAGAATTTGAGCGTCAAATTGACCTACATGTAGTGGATATGTGGCGTCACGGTAACTTTAAAGACTTTTGTAAAATGTTACCAGAATACGCTGACTTCTGTCGTGGTGAGGGTAACATGCACGATACTGTCATGTTATTAGGCATGCTTGGTTGGGACAAATATGATAAACCAGTGGAAATTCTGACTGACTTGTTCCCAAGCTCAGGAACAGGACAAATTAACGCAGTCTTTCCTGTGTAGTCTTTAAAAGTGCGGTTTGTTTTTACACTATATTTTTAGAACATACCGCACTTTCTGCAAAGAGAGGAACTTTTTATGCCACATTTTATTGTAGAAGCAACAGAAAATCTTCGTGAGGACGTGGATTGGCAACCACTGTTTAGTCAAGTGCATGACTATCTTGCCAGTACGGGCATTTTTCCTTTGGGTGGAATTCGTAGTCGCGTACATTGGGTAGATGTATATCGCATGGCTGATGGAAAAGAGGATGATGCTTTTGTTCATATCACATTAAAAATTGGTGCAGGACGTTGTGCAGACAGTTTAAAACCCGTTGGTGAACAAGTATTCCGAATCTTAACCGATTTTTTCACACCACTTTTTGAACAACGTTATTTCGCATTGTCTTTTGAAATAGCAGAGTTGCATCCTACATTAAATTTTAAAAAAAATAACGTGCATCTTCGGTTTAAAAAAATAGCCTAAGCCATCGTTATATTGAGAAATAAATGGGGTCATTATGCCATCAACAACAAAAACAACAACATGGAATCAGACTGCACTTATCTGCTTCTTGGCTATGTTAGTTGGCTTTGGACCACTCTCAATTGATTTGTATCTGCCTTCTTTGCCCACAATTGCACAAGAACTCAATACCAGTATTGAATGGGTGCAATTGTCAGTCAGTACATTTCTAACTGGTTTTTGTGTTGGCATGCTGTGCTATGGTCCTATTTCCGATAAATATGGTCGGCGAGTTGTGTTATTGATAGGAATGGTAATTTACATCGTTGCCAGCTTAGCTTGTAGCTTAGCAACTAGCATTGAACAATTATTGGTTGCACGTTTTTTGCAAGCATTTGGTGGTGGAGTTGGACCTGTTTTAGGACGAGCTATTGTGCGTGATAGTTTTCCTCAACATCGTATTACTCATGTTCTCTCTATGATGCAATTAGTCACGATGCTAGCGCCTTTATTAGCGCCTTTCATTGGTGGCTTTATCTTATTGTGGTTTGGTTGGGAAAGCCAATTTTTATTATTAGCTATGATGGGGTTGGTATGTGTCTTGATTACATATTTTTTCTTACCAGAAACTAATCAGGATAGACATCATCAGCCATTGAATACGATGACTTTTTTTCAAGCATATTGCCGTATTTTAAAACATCGTCCTTCCTTTGGCTATATTCTCTGTTTAGGTGCAATGTTTGGTGGCATGTTTACTTATGTGGCAGGAACACCTTTTGTTTATATCGATTATTTTCACATTCCTGCTCAGAACTATGGGTTCTATTTCGGGATTAATATTGTTGGTATTGTGATAGCAACGTTAGTGAATAATAAATGTGTTAAACATTATGCAGTAAATAAGGTATTAATGGTCGAAATTGGCTTCGTTTTTTTGGCAGGAATCGCGTTTTTCTGTGTAAATCCAACATCTTTATTTGCCATTATGCTACCACTTTTTGTTTTTGTTGGTTTAACTGGAGCAATTACGCCCAATGTGATGACCAATTTATTAACACAACATAGTCATACTGCAGGTACCGCAATGGCATTAGCGGCATCAATGCAATTTGCTGGGGGCTTTATTGCAAGTGGTACTTTGTCTTATTTTTTTAATAATAGCCCACAAACTATGCTCTGGGTAATGAGTGCCTGTGCATTAGTCGCAGTTGTAGGCTTTATGATTACTTTAAAACCAAATTCAACATCAGCGTAAAGAGGAATTATCCATGTTATCTAAAGAGATTATTCAACAAGCGGCTCAACGCTTAAATGAAGCAGAAAAATCAGGTACACAGATTTCACAATTTTCATTAGCTTATCCAGAAATCACAATTGAGGATGCTTATGAAATTCAAAAAGCATGGGTAGCGATGAAGATTGCTGAAGGGCGCATATTAAAAGGACATAAAATTGGTTTAACCTCAAAAGCGATGCAAAACAGCTCACAAATTGATGAACCTGATTATGGCGCATTATTAGATGATATGTTTTTTGAGGAGAACAGTGAAATTCCCTTTGATCGCTTTATTGTACCGCGTGTCGAAGTCGAGCTTGCCTTTATTTTGAAAAAAGACTTATCAGGTCCAAACTGCACTATTTTTGATGTAATTGATGCGACGGATTATGTTATCCCAGCGCTAGAAATTATTGATGCGCGTATTGAACAATTTGACAGTAAAACTAAAGTGCCTCGCCGTGTTTTTGACACTATTTCAGATAATGCAGCGAATGCAGGAGTCGTGTTAGGTGGACGCGCGATTAAACCGATGGATGTGGATTTACGCCGCGTAGCTGCGGTACTTTATCGCAATGGCGTAGTGGAAGAATCTGGCGTCTCTGCCGCGGTATTGAATAATCCAATCAAAGGTGTCGCTTGGTTAGCTAATAAATTACATCCTTACGGCGTGACGTTGAAAGCAGGAGAAATTATTTTGGGCGGTTCTTTTACTCGTCCTGTACCTGCGCGTCGAGGCGATACCTTCCATGTGGATTATCATGAGCTAGGCAGTATTTCCATGCAATTTGTCTAAGTGAGGCGTACAATGCAACTAAAAAATCCGTTTAAACAAGCGTTGAAAGACAAAAAAGCACAAATTGGTTTATGGGTCGGACTAGCAGATGGTTATGCTTGTGAGTTGGCGGCAAATGCAGGCTTTGATTGGTTATTGTTAGATGCAGAGCATGCACCAAATGAGTTGCGCACCTTATTGCACCAATTACAGACTGTAGCAGCTTATCCGACTACTCCTATTATTCGTCCCGCAATTGGACATACACATCTTATTAAACAATTGTTAGATATTGGGGCGCAAACCCTCTTAATTCCGATGGTAGAAACTGCTGAACAAGCCAGAGAGTTAGTGCAGGCAATTCATTATCCACCGAAAGGTGTACGCGGTGTGGGGAGTGCATTAGCAAGAGCTTCTCGTTGGAATAATATTCCAAATTATTTACAACAGGCAGATGATGAAATCTGTTTATTGGTGCAGGTGGAAAATAAAAAGGGGCTAGAAAACTTGCAGGCAATTGCCGAAGTCGATGGGGTAGATGGCGTATTTATTGGTCCTGCAGATCTTAGTGCATCATTAGGGCATCTAGGTAATCCTTCTCATCCTGAAGTGCAGCAAGCAATTGAGAATGCGATCAAGACAGTGTGTGCAGCAGGTAAAGCAGCAGGTATTTTGTACGCAGATGAAAAGATGGCGAAGTATTACCTTGAACTTGGTTGTACGTTTGTTGCGGTTGGCGTAGATACTTCGTTATTAATGCGTGCATTAAAAGAACTGGCTCACAAGTTTAAGTCATCAAACCATATGGAAAGTTCATCTACAACGAATCAAATTTATTAATTGTTGGGAGGCCAGATGCAACAATTTTCTCTACTTAAAACGAAAGCCTATATTAACGGCGAATATGTGGAGGCGAAAAATAAAAACACATTTTCCGTCACCAATCCTGCAACAAATGAGGTGATTTGTGAGTTGCCTGACTTAACGGCAAGTGAAACAAAGTATGCGATTGAATGTGCGGCAAAAGCACAAAAACAATGGCAAAAAGTGACACCAAAAGAGCGCGCAAATATTTTGCGACGCTGGTATGACTTAGTAATTGAGCACCAAGAGGAGCTAGCCCAATTACTCAGTTTAGAACAAGGCAAACCAATCAGCGAAAGTCGCGGGGAGATTTTATATGGTGCCAGTTTTATTGAATGGTTCGCTGAAGAAGCGAAACGCATTTACGGTGATGTTCTCCCACAAGATAAAGCCAATCATCGTTTATTAGTTATCAAGCAAGGAATTGGTGTCGTGGCAGCGATTACGCCATGGAATTTTCCTAATGCGATGATTACCCGTAAAGCAGCACCTGCTTTTGCAGCGGGTTGTGCGATAGTGTTAAAACCTGCGCAAGAAACACCCTTGTCCGCTTTAGCCTTAGCCGAATTAGCGCATCAAGCAGGTTTGCCAGCTGGGCTGTTCAATGTGATTACTTCAACTAATGCGATTGAGGTAGGTAAAGAACTCACTGAAAATCCAATTGTGCGTAAAGTAACTTTCACTGGCTCAACCCGTGTGGGCAAAATTTTAATGGCACAATCAGCGAATACAGTAAAAAAACTTTCGCTTGAACTTGGCGGTAATGCGCCTTCGATTGTATTTGATGATGCAGATTTAGATAATGCGATTGAAGGCATTCTGGCGTCAAAATTCCGTAACAGCGGACAAACCTGTGTTTGTACTAACCGTATTTATGTACAGGCAGGAATATATGAACATTTTGTGGAAAAATTCAGTACCAAAGTAGCCGCCTTTAAAGTGGGCGGTGCCAATGAAGCTGGTGTGAATATTGGACCATTAATCAGTGAAAGTGCGGTCAAAAAAATTCAAGAACATATTGATGATGCGACATCTAAAGGTGCAAATTTAGTAGTGGGTGGTAAACCACATGCGTTAGGTGGCACGTTTTTTGAACCAACTGTATTGCGCGATGTGACTCAATCTATGTTAGTTGCTAAGGATGAAACCTTCGCCCCACTTGCTCCTGTGTTTAAATTTGATACTGAAGAGCAAGTGATCGAGATGGCAAATGATACCGAGTTTGGTTTGGCTTCTTATCTTTATACACAAGATATTTCTCGTATCTGGCGTGTTTCCGAAGCACTGGAATACGGTATTGTCGGCATTAACGAAGGTTTAATCAGCAATGAAATGGCGCCTTTTGGTGGTGTCAAAGAATCAGGATTAGGTCGCGAAGGCTCCCGCTACGGTATCGAAGAATTTCTGGAAATGAAATACCTTTGTTTGAAAGTGTAAATTTGAATTGAATAAAAAAGCACAAGTGACAGCTTGTGTTTTTTTGTTTTAACAAAATGAAAACTAAATAATTTCCTTGGTTTTGAGACAGACTAAGAATAGCCTATAATGCCAAAGATAATCTCTTTCACACAATTCAGCATGGATAATAAAAATGAATCATCTTGAACAACAATATTTAAATGAGCTTGACGCCAAATTATGGAAATCCGCCGATAAACTTCGCTCTAATATGGACGCCGCCAATTATAAACACGTCATTTTAAGTTTAATTTTCCTCAAATATGTCTCCGATGCCTTTTTAGCCCGCCAACAAAGTATTCAACAACAATTGACCGATCCTGACCATCTCTATTATCTTGATCCCAGTCTTTACGACAGTGAGGACGAATACCAACAAGCCCTAGCAAACGAGCTTGAACAATTAGATTATTACACCGAAGAAAACGTATTTTGGGTGCCAAAAGAAGCCCGTTGGGATGAGTTAAAAGCCAAAGCCACCACGCCTGTAGGTACTGTGTTATGGCAAAATGAAAAAGGCGAAGACGTGAAAATGCGTAACGTCTCTTGGTTGGTGGATCTTGCCTTAGAGACCATTGAAAAAAGCAACCCAAAACTCAAAAATATCCTCTCTCGCATTAGTCAATATCAAGTGGAAGATCATCGCTTAATTGATCTAATTAGCTTATTTTCAGACACCTCTTTTGCCAATCCTGAATATCAAGGCGAAAAACTCAATTTAAAAAGCAAAGATATTTTAGGGCATGTTTATGAGTATTTCCTCGGTCAATTTGCCCTCGCCGAAGGCAAACAAGGTGGGCAATATTACACCCCGAAAAGCATCGTCAGCCTGATTGTGGAAATGTTACAACCTTATCAAGGGCGCGTGTTCGACCCTGCCATGGGCAGTGGGGGATTTTTTGTGTCTAATGATAAATTTATTGAAAACCACGCCCAAGAAAAACATTACGCGAGCGACGAACAACGCCGCCGTATTTCCATTTATGGGCAAGAAGCCAACCCCACCACATGGAAACTCGCCGCCATGAATATGGTGATTCGCGGTATTGATTTTAATTTTGGCAAAAAACACGCCGACAGTTTCACGGAAGATCAACATCCTGATTTGCGTGCGGATTTTGTGATGGCAAATCCACCTTTTAACTTAAAAGAATGGTGGCATAAAAGTTTAGAAAATGATGCTCGCTGGCAATATGGCACACCGCCTGAAGGCAATGCTAACTTTGCTTGGATGCAGCACATGCTCTACCACCTTGCTCCAACGGGTTCCATGGCATTGTTATTGGCAAACGGCAGTATGAGTAGCAACACAGGCGGTGAAGGGGAAATTCGCAAAAGCCTGATTGAGGAAGATGTGGTGGAATGCATGGTGGCGCTACCGGGGCAATTGTTTACCAATACACAAATCCCTGCTTGTATCTGGTTTCTGAACAAAGACAAAAAGAACGGTATGTCCTTTGATAAGAAAAAACGCAATCGTAGTGGGGAAGTGTTATTTATCGATGCCCGTCAATTGGGCTATATGAAAGATCGTGTGTTGCGTGATTTCACTGAAGCCGACAGCCAAAAAATCGTGCAAACCTTCCACAATTGGCAATATGGTGAAGGTTACCAAGATGAAGCAGGCTTTTGCTATTCCGCCAAGCTTGCCGATATTCAAAAACACGACTATATTTTAACCCCAGGGCGTTATGTGGGTGCTGTGGCACAAGAAGATGATAGCGAACCTTTTGCCGAAAAAATGCAAAAACTCACCACACTGTTAAACCAACAAATGGCGGAAGGCGAACGCTTAAATGCCGAGATTAAAAAGAATTTAGCGGGGTTGGGGTATGAGTAGTTGGAAAGAATATAAGCTGGAAGAAGTTTTAGATGCCTTAATTGATTATAGAGGAAAAACTCCAACTAAAACAGGATTTGGAATTCCTTTAATTACGGCAAAAGTTGTGAAAAATGGTCGTTTAGAGCAAGCAACTGAATTTATTGCTGTTGAAGACTATGAGAGTTGGATGAGTAGAGGTCTTCCAAAAATTGGTGATATTGTTTTGACTACAGAGGCTCCTTTAGGTGAAGTTGCTCAATTAAAAGATGAGAAAGTCGCTTTAGCACAAAGAATAGTAACTTTAAGAGGTAAAGATAAAATTTTACAGAATGATTTTTTACTTTATTTATTACAAAGTAAAAACATTCAGGAACAATTAGAAGCCCGTTCATCTGGATCTACTGTAAAAGGGATTAAACAAAGTGAATTAAGAAAATTAACATTAAAAATTCCAAGTTTTAGTGAACAAGAATTTATTTCTGGACAATTAAAAGCTTTAGATAACAAAATCCAACTCAACACCCAAATCAACCAAACCCTAGAACAAATTGCCCAAGCGATTTTTAAAAGTTGGTTTGTGGATTTCGACCCCGTCAAAGCCAAAATAAACGCCCTCGCCAACGGCGGCACCAACGACGACGCTGAACGTGCCGCTATGCAAGTGATTTCCGGCAAAACCAACGCCGAACTCACTCAAATGCAACAAACAAACCCCAATGCTTACAAAAACCTCGAAAAAACCGCCGCACTTTTCCCAAGCGAAATGGTGGAAAGTGAGTTGGGAGAAGTGCCGAAGGGGTGGGATAGGGATATAGCATCAAATTTATTTGATATTTCTATCGGGAAAACACCACCTAGAAAAGAGAGTGAGTGGTTTAGTACAAACAATAAAGATATTCCTTGGCTTTCAATTCGAGATATGGGAGGGAATGAAATTTTTTCATCTCTTACAAGTGAATATTTAACGAAAGAAGCGACAGATAAATTTAATATTAAAATTGCACCTAAAAATACTGTCTTTTTGAGTTTCAAATTAACGGTTGGTAGAGTCTCTATTGCTTCTACTGAAATGTGTACAAATGAAGCAATAGCCCACTTTCTGCAGCAAGAGCATTCTCTTAGTTATTTCTGGTTGTATTGTTATCTCAAGAGTTTTAATTTTGAAAGTTTAGGGAGTACATCATCAATTGCTACGGCGGTAAATTCTAAAACAATTAAAAATCTGCCCATTATATATTATGATCTTCTTGTTCGAGAATTTCATAAAAAAGTAACTCCGATTTTTAATAAAATTTTAGGATTAGAGCAAGAAATAGAAAATCTAGTAAAAATAAGGGATGCTTTATTACTTAAATTATTATCTGGTGATATTTATTTAGGAGAGTAATAATGGAAAAGTTACTTGAATATTTAGAAAATACTTCAGATAAGTATAATTTGATAGTTACAGTAAAGGCTATTATGGCTAGCTATCAACATCAAGATGCTGGTATAGTTATAGGTCAATGTAAATCATTAATAGAGGGATTAGCAAAATCAATTTTAGATGAATATAATCAATCCTATAAAGGAGATAAAACATTTCCTAAATTAACTAAATTAGCTATTCAGGCACTATTTCCAAAAAATAATCCTAAATTTATTGATAATGATGCATTCAAAGCTGTTCAATAGATGAGTACATCTCTTATGAATGCTGTAGACTCTTTTTCATCAGGACTTGCAAAGTTGAGGAATGATTATTGCCCATTTGCTCATGGTAGAAGTATTAATCAACAACCCTTGCCAATGCAAATAGCAGAATTTGTGATGTTTCAATCATCTGCATTGGTGAAATTTATACTTCATCTAATCGAAGAAAGTAAAATATTTATTGAAAAACCTTTGGATATAAATAGTGAGGAGTGTTTGGATTTTAATGAATACTTAAATTCAAATTATTCATCTATTGAATTAAATGGTGATATGTATTTTCCACATGAAATTTTATTTTATGTCAAAAAAGAGTCTTATATAGATTTATATAAAATTTGGCTAGAAGATAAACAAGAAAATGAACAATAGGTGTTTAAATGAAAATTAATGAAAATTTTGTAGAGTTAAACGCCTTGGCTTGGTTCTCTCAAACAGGCTGGCAAACTTTTCACGGTAAGGAGTTATTAAGTGAAGGGAGCAATCCGCAGCGTCATCAATTAAGTGCGGTGATTTTAGAGCCTATTTTTCGCAAGCAATTTGCTTTGCTAAATCCACATTTACCTTTGGATTGTGTTGATCAAGTGTTGGCAAAACTGAAGCAAGCTGAAAGCCGAGATTTGGTTGAGGCGAACTTGGCTTTTCATAAGTTGCTGATTAATGGTGTGCCAGTTACCTATAAAAAAGGCGATGAAACCTGTTTTGAAACGGCGTTTTTGGTGGATTTTACTCATCCTGAAAAGAATGCATTTTGGGCGGTGAGTCAATTTGAGGTGCGAGGCCTGTATTTGCGTCGTCCAGATATTGTCTGTTTTATCAATGGATTGCCGATTGCCATTTTGGAATTAAAAAATCCTACTGATGAGAAAACTGATGTATGGAATGCGTTTCATCAACTGCAAACCTATAAAAATGATCTCTTTGATTTGTTGATGTTTAATGGAGCCTTGGCGATTTCTGATGGTGTGGTGGCGAAAGTTGGTTCCTTAACGGCAGATGAAGAACGTTTTATGCCATGGCGTACGGTGAATAATGAAAATGACAAACCCATCGTAGAATGGCAATTAGAAACCTTAATTCGTGGCTTTTTCCGTCCTGATTTATTTACCGATTATTTGCGTTTTTTCATTCTATTTGAGAAAGATGAAAAGAACCGTTTAATTAAAAAACAAGCAGGCTATCATCAATTCCACGCAGTTAGAGAAGCTGTAAAAGCGACTGTGATTGCTTCTAGACAAATTGCGGATGATAAAGTGCAAGAACCACGTGCAAGCTATGGGCGAGAAGTGCCGGCTGGGAGCAAAAAAGCAGGTGTGGTATGGCATACACAAGGCAGTGGGAAAAGTATTTCCACGTGTTGCTATGCAGGAAAATTATTACAACAGCCAGAAATGGGCAATCCAACCTTAATTGTGGTGACTGATCGTAATGATTTAGATGGTCAGCTTTTCAAACAATTCTCTTTAGCAAAAGATTTATTAAAACAAGAACCAGTACAGGCAGAAAGCCGTGAGCAATTAAGAGAGTTATTGGCTCGTCGAGAAGTGGGGGGGGTGATCTTTACCACAGTGCAGAAATTTGCCTTACAAGAAGATGAGCAATCCCACCCGTTGTTAAATGCGCGTCATAATATCGTAGTCATTTCTGATGAAGCCCACCGTAGCCAATATGGCTTGAAAGCAAAACTCAATGCAAAAGGCTTATTTCAATTTGGTTATGCCAAACATATGCGTGATGCGTTGAGAAATGCGACATTTATTGGCTTTACGGGCACACCGATTGAAACGGAAGATAAAGACACGCGAGCGGTATTCGGGGATTATGTATCTATCTATGATATTCAAGATGCTGTTGATGATGGTGCCACTGTTCCAATTTATTATGAGTCTCGCCTCGCTCGTTTAGACATTAATCATGCTGAGATTGAGGAATTAGCTCAACAATTTGATGATATTGTAGAGGAAGAAGAGCAAACCGAAGCGGAACGCATCAAAGGGGAATTTACCCGTTTAGAAAAGTTAGTGGGGGCTCAACCTCGTTTGCAACAAATTGCCAAGGATTTAATCGCCCATTTTGAAAAACGGCAAGAAAGCCAAGAAGGGAAAGCCATGATTGTGGCGATGAGTCGTGAGATTTGTGTGCATTTATACAATGAAATTGTGGCATTGAAACCCGAGTGGCATAGTGAGGATCCTGCTAAAGGGGCGATTAAGATCGTGATGACGGGGTCTGCTGCCGATAACGCCTTATTACAGCCGCATATTTATAACAAACAAGTGAAACAGGATTTAGAGAAACGCTTTAAAAATCCTGATGATCCGTTGAAATTGGTCATTGTGCGAGATATGTGGTTGACGGGATTTGATGCCCCTTGCTGCCATACCATGTATGTGGATAAGCCAATGCGTGGACATAATTTGATGCAGGCAATTGCCCGAGTTAATCGTGTGTTTAAAGATAAACCGGGCGGATTAGTGGTGGATTACATTGGTATTGCCAATGAATTAAAACAAGCACTACATACTTATACCAATGCGAAAGGACGTGGAAAACCGACCATTGATACCGAAGAAGCTTTTCATGTGTTGTTAGAAAAAATGGATGCCATCTCAGGGATGTTTGCCACACCACTTGAAGGAAAAGCCCTTGATATTAGCCAATTTGAAACCAAAGCGATGAGTTTGTTACCTAAAGCGGCAAACCATATTTTGGGCTTGGATGAGGGGAAAAAACGTTTTGCTGATTTGGTGTTGGCGGCGACGAAAGCCTATGCGTTATGTGCAACGTTGGAACAAGCTAAGGCATATCAAAGTAAACTGGCTTTTTATTCTGCGGTGAAAGCGATGATGAGCAAAGAACAAATCAGTGACGGGAAATTACGCAAAAAACAGCAAGATCATGTTCTGAAACAGATCTTAGATAATTCCTTAATTGCCGATGGGGTGGATGATATTTTTAGCCTTTGCGGTTTAGATAAGCCAAACATTGGTCTGCTTTCTGATGAGTTCCTAGAAGATGTTCGTCAGATGGAACATAAAAATCTGGCGGTGGAGCTATTAGAAAAGCTCTTACAAGATAATATTCAAAGTCGAGGCAGTCGAAATTTAATACAAGAGCGTAAATACCTTGAGCGTTTAGAAGCGACACTCACGAAATATCATAACCGTGGTATTGAGACGGCTAAAGTCATTGAAGAGCTGATTCAAATGGCGAAAGAGTTTCAAGAGGCATTTAAACGAGCGGAAGATTTGGGCTTAAACAATGATGAGGTTGCGTTCTATGATGCCTTAGCCAATAACGAAAGTGCGGTGCGAGAATTGGGCGATCAAATTTTAAAAGCCATTGCGTTGGAATTGGTGAAACAATTACGCCATTCTGTCACCGTGGATTGGCAAGTGCGAGAAAGTGTGCGGGCGAGATTACGTATTTTAGTGCGTCGTATTCTGCAAAAATATAAATACCCACCAGATAAAGCCGATGAGGCCATTGATTTAGTCTTGGAGCAGGCAGAAACCTTATCTTACGAATGGAGCGAAAAGCACGAGAGAGTTGCCTAACTGATCATGAAAGAACCTCAGCATACTGCTGGGGTTTTTTATGGCTCATGGTAACCCCAAAGTGCGGTGGTTTTTGGAAAAGTTTTAAGGTTGGGGAAAGCGTGGCGTAAAAAAACAGCTCGATAAAAATCGAGCTGTTTGAGTATGTGAATTCTCGAGCGTTTGATTACGCTTTTGGACCTGCTGCCACTAATGCTTTACCTTCATCGTTAGTGGTATATTTTTCGAAGTTTTTCACGAAACGACCAGCAAGGTCTTCTGCTTTCGCTTGCCATTGTGCTTTATCTGCATAAGTATCACGTGGATCTAAGATTGCAGGATCAACACCTGGTAATGCTGTTGGTACAGCTAAATCAAAGATTGGTAATGTTTTCATCTCTGCATTTTCAATTGAACCATCTAAGATTGCATCAATGATACCGCGCGTATCTTTGATTGAAATACGTTTACCTGTACCGTTCCAACCAGTGTTCACCAAATATGCTTCTGCACCAGCTGCTTCCATGCGTTTCACTAACACTTCAGCATATTGTGTTGGGTGAAGTGATAAGAATGCCGCACCAAAACAAGCTGAGAAGGTTGGAGTTGGTTCTGTGATACCGCGCTCTGTACCTGCTAATTTCGCTGTGAAACCAGATAAGAAGTAGTATTTAGTTTGCTCTGGCGTTAATTTAGATACTGGTGGCAACACGCCGAATGCATCAGCAGTTAAGAAAATCACTTTTTTCGCATGACCTGCTTTTGATACAGGCGTTACGATGTTATCGATGTGGTAAATTGGGTAAGAAACACGGGTGTTTTCTGTTTTTGAACCATCATCGTAATCCACTGAACCATCTGCACGTACCACGACGTTTTCTAATAGCGCATCGCGTTTGATTGCTTTATAGATGTCAGGTTCGTTTTCTGGAGAAAGTTTAATCGTTTTCGCATAGCAACCACCTTCGTAGTTGAATACGCCATCATCGTCCCAACCGTGTTCATCATCACCAATTAATTGACGTTTTGGATCCGTTGAAAGAGTAGTTTTACCTGTACCTGATAAACCGAAGAATACTGCAACGTCGCCTTTTTCACCCACGTTCGCAGAACAGTGCATTGATGCGATGCCTCTTAATGGTAAGAAGTAGTTCATCATTGAGAACATACCTTTTTTCATTTCACCGCCGTACCAAGTACCACCGATTAATTGTACCCCTTCAGTTAAGTTAAATGCCACGAAGTTTTCAGAATTTAAACCTTGTTCTTTCCAGTTCGGGTTAGTCACTTTAGAACCATTCATGACAACAAAATCTGGTTTGAAGCCAACTAATTCTTCTTCTGTTGGGCGAATGAACATATTTTTCACAAAGTGTGCTTGCCATGCTACTTCAGTCACGATACGCACTGATAAACGAGTATCTGCGTTAGCCCCACAGAATGCATCGATCACAAATAAACGTTTACCAGAAAGTTGTTCTGTGACTAAACCTTTTAAGCTTTTCCACGTCTCTTGTGTCATTGGTTTGTTGTCGTTTTTCGCCGCATCGCTTGTCCACCAAACAGTATCTTTGGTTTTGTCATCAAGCACGATATATTTGTCTTTTGGCGAACGACCAGTAAAGATACCTGTATCAACCGCAACTGCGCCTGACTCTGTTACGATACCTTTTTCGTAACCTTCTAAACCTGGTTTGGTTTCTTCTTCGAATAATTGTTCATAACTTGGGTTATAAACGATTTCTTTTACATCATGAATACCAAGTGCACCAAGTTCGTTGATTACTTTAGTTAAGTCTGTCATACATCACCTCATAGAGTTAATTTTTAAAGTTGAAAAAAATAATGGGAGCATTCTAATCAAATTTCTACCTAAAAACTGTTAGGTTGATCAAAATTTTGAAAAATTGCTTAGAATTTTTATTGTTCTATGATTTAAGTCAAAGAAAAAAGACTGTCATAACGGACAGTCTTTTTCATTAAGAATCTATGGGGAAATAATTGTTAGAATTTATAACCGATAGATAAACGTAGGGCATCATTATTATAAGAAACTTCTTTATATGGTACTGTTTTTTGTGGAGAAGAAGCAAAACTAATACGGGATGAAGTATGGTAATAACCAACTTCAGCTAAGAAATTGTTGTATTCTAGACCTAAGCTAATACCGTAATAAGCACCATCTTTAGCAGACATATTGATATTTGTTTTTTCTATATAGTCTTGTCCATTTCCAGCGAGGTTATAAGATATAGCATCTAATCTAGTCGATTTTGTTTTATTAAATGCATAACCTAAGTCGCCTTTTAAGTACAATGTTGTATTTGGTATGAAAACAAAATTTTGTTTTAACGTTACATAAAGAGGAATAGAGCGATAGCGAGGAACTAAGTATTTTTCTGTTGTCTCAACATCAGTCTGTCCATTATTACCTTCAACACCATGACTCACATGCTTAAAGCTATTACGTTTAATAAAACCCACACCTAAACCTAGTTCTGTTTGAGGTAAAACATTATAGGTCAGTTCTAAGAAAGTGCTTGGCGAAAAGGTATTTCTTTTGTGAGGAACTGAGAAGTGATAGATACTTGGATCAACAGTTTCAAAACGAGAGATAAGATCAACGCCGACTTTCCCATACAAATTGACATTATTATCTAATGCAAGAGCACTGCTTGTTGCTGCTAATATAAAGCTTCCTAAGAGGATTTTTTTCATTTTAAACTCCATTTTTATGTAATTAGGCGGAGAATTATACTTATAGATGAATGTAAAACAACCAATAATTGTTCGTTTTACAATATTTTTTGATTTAAAACAAAGCGGCATATTAGGAGTATGTTTGTGTAGAGTTTAAGTGAGTCATGGCATTATTTGTGATGACTTAAATAATCACGTAAACAATATAGCCCAACTAAATTGCGTGCTTCACAAAAATCAGGATCTTGTAGTAAATCATCAATTTTGCTAAGTGGAACTCGGACTAATTCTAATGGCTCTGGCTCATCGCCATCCAGTTTGCATGTGTAAAAATCTTGAGCTAAAAAAATATGCATAGGATTATTCATGTGGCTTGGAGAGGTATTTACTGTTCGTAAGTGGATGAGTTTTTGGGCACCCAATCCAACTTCTTCTTTTAGTTCTCGATTTGCACTTTGTTCTGGGGTTTCATTTGCATCCATTAATCCCTTTGGAAAACCCAGCTCATAGCGTTCTGTACCCACTGCGTATTCGCGTATCATTAAAAGTGAATCTTGTTCTATTGGTAATATCATGACCGCACAACGGCTACTAGGCTTAAAACGCTCATAAGTGCGTTGCACACCATTAGAAAATTTAAGGTCAACAGATTGAATTTCGAAAAGGCGTGATTTAGCAGCAACCGAAATCGCAAGAATCTGTGGTTTTTGGCTCATGTTTACCTCGTGTAAATCGGCGAAATTTTACAAAATTACCGAATAACGATACCATAAACCGCTTTTTACACAAAGGAAAGGTATAGTTTTATGTTAGCAATAAATTGGCATCAAATTGATACTGTTATTTTAGATTTAGATGGTACGTTAATTGATCTTTATTTTGATCATTACTTTTGGAAACAGCTTGTGCCGCAAGCTTATGCTGCCAAGTTTAGCCTTCCTTTTGAACAAAGCCAACAAGTGTTAAAACAACGTTATGATGCAATTGAGCACAGCAAAGATTGGTATTGTTTAGATTTTTGGGCCAAACAGTTAGATTTACCATTACGAGAATTATATCAATCTCATGGACCTGAATTAAAAGTACGCTCTGATGTTGCTCCCTTTTTGCAAGTAGTAAAGCAGATGGGTAAACATGTTGTATTATTAACTGACAGTAATGTATTTAGTTTAGAAGCTAAGTTGAAATTTTGTGATTTTGTACCGCACTTTGATCTGCTGCTTTCTAGCCATCAATTTGGTGCACCTAAAATTGAACAAGCTTTATGGCAGAACTTACAGAAGCAACATTATTTTGAGCCAATGCGCACTTTATTTATTGATGATACGGAAAAAGTATTAGATAGTGCTAAACAATTTGGGATCGCTTATACGATCGGTGTGGAAAATCCAGATAGCACCTTACCATATAAGCATTTTGAGCGGCATTTTTCAGTCAAGGATTACCGCACGTTAGTGGAGTAATAATGTAATATGGCAAAAGAGAATAAACAACTAGATGAAGATGTGCGTTTAGATAAATGGCTTTGGGCTGCTCGTTTTTATAAAACACGCACAATAGCAAAAGAAATGATTGATGGTGGTAAAGTGCATTATAATGGGCAGCGAACTAAGCCAAACAAGCATGTTGAAGTAGGTGGCATCATTAAGTTACGACAAGGAAATGAGGAAAAAGAAGTAGAAGTGACCGCACTTTCTAGCCAACGTCGTGGTGCACCTGAGGCACAATTGTTGTATAAAGAAACGGAAAAAAGCGTTGAGCAGCGCACTAAAATGGCCATCGCTCGCAAAATTAATGCGTTAACTATGCCTCATCCAGATCGCCGACCAAACAAAAAAGAGCGTCGTGACTTATTGAAGTTTAAGTACCAAGAACGCTTGTAATTGAATGAGTCAATACTATAAATACTAAATATTAATTAATAGCTCGTTTATCCCTAAGCGAGTTAAAAAGGAAATCTAATGACATATAAAAATGACAATGACAAACTGTATCGCTATTTATTCCAAAATCGAGCAGTGCGTGGTGAGTGGGTGCGTCTAAATCAAACTTTTACTGAGACATTAAATACTCATCATTACCCAAAAGTTATCCAGAACTTACTTGGCGAAATGATGGTGGCGACGAGCTTATTAACGGCTACTTTAAAGTTTGAAGGAGATATTACGGTTCAAGTACAGGGTGAAGGTCCATTAAAATTAGCGTTAGTTAATGGCAATGATAAGCAGCAAATGCGTGCATTAGCCCGCTTACAAGCAGATGTTGATGAGCAAATGAGTTTGGCGCAATTAGTGGGGAAAGGCGTGTTAGTGATCACAATTGCACCAACAGAAGGTGAACGTTATCAAGGTGTAATTGCACTAGATAAACCCACTATCACAGCATGTTTAGAAGATTACTTTGTACGTTCAGAACAATTGCAAACACAGTTATTTATTCAGTCGGGCGAATATCAAGGACAACCTGTTGCAGCAGGCATGTTGTTACAAATTATGCCTGATGGGTCTGGTTCACCACAAGATTTTGAGCATCTTGCGACATTAACTGCTACTATTAAAGAAGAAGAATTATTTGGTCTAAGTGCAGAGGAATTATTATATCGCTTATACCATGAAGAAACGGTTGAACTTTTCCCTGCACAGCCAGTCAGCTTTTTTTGTGGTTGTTCAAAAGAGCGTTCTGGCGCAGCGTTATTATTAATTTCAGATGATGAAATTGATGAAGTCCTAGCAGAACATCATGGCACAATTGATATGCAATGTGAGTGTTGTGGGACCCATTATTTCTTTAATAAAGCCGCAATTCAACAGCTAAAATCGCAAGCAAATTAAATAAAAATAAAGCGAATTGCAGGTGATTAAGTTGCAGGCTATCAAGATATTTGGTAGCCTGTTTTTCTATTTTTAAGCAATCGTTTAAACTGTTCAAGTTTGGATTTTTTATTAAAAATTATTTTTCCCCTAAATGTTATTGCTTATTCACCAATAAACAACTATTTAAAAGGATCTTCTTATGTTAATACTTTCCCCTAAGTTATTAGATGATGCACTCAATATTAGTGAACAAGCGGGAAAGTATTTAGTCGATTTTTATCAAAAGTTCAAAGAAAGTTCGGTCAATGTAGAGCATAAATTAGATAATACGCCTGTTACCGAAGTGGATTTATATTTAAGCCAGTTTTTAATTGAAAAATTAACCGCACTTACACCGCACGTCCCGATTCTATCCGAAGAAAATTGCAAAATCCCCCTTGCAGAGCGTTCCCTGTGGGATGAATATTGGTTAATTGATCCTTTAGATGGTACGCAGCAATTTATTAATCGTACAGATCATTTTGCAGTATTGATTACACTTGTTCAGAAGCAAAAACCTGTCCTAGGGATTATTTATGCTCCAATTTTGAAGACTGTTTATTATGCGATGCAAGGATTTGGTGCTTATAAAAAAGTAGGCGATGAGGTGATTAAACTTACTACCCAATCCTTCCCCAATAACCGAGTAATTAAAATTGGTGTCGGGGCTGAAAGCACTAAACAAAAAGTACAACCATTACTAAACCCAAATTATCAATATGAATTTCTAATTTACGGTTCTTGTGGTTTGAAAAGTGGTCTTGTTTCTGATGGAACTTGTGATTGCTATGTCCGTTTAGGGAGTACAGGTGAATGGGATACCGCGCCTGCAGAAGTACTATTGGCTGAATTAGATGGGGGGGTATTTGACTTTCAATTCCAAGCACTCACCTATAATCAAAAAGAGGATTTTACTAACCCAAATTTTTTGATGGTATCAAACAAGGGATTTGACTGGCAGAAAATCTTCAAATTTAATTAGCACGACGAGTAATTTGTTATAATATGTTACAGATTAAATAAAATTTTTTAACAATAATTTCAGGAAAAAAATGAAAATTGAAGCAGACAATAATTGTATTGTAATTTTTGGGGCGTCAGGTGATTTAACTTATCGTAAACTTATTCCTGCCCTTTATAACCTTTATAAGATTGGTCGATTAACAGAACATTTTTCTGTTTTAGGTGTCGCGCGTTCTGAGTTAACAGATGAAACTTTTCGTGAAAAAATGCGCCAAGCATTAATAAAAAGCGAAGGGGCAAATGGTGATACATTAGAACAATTTTGCTCACATCTTTATTATCAAGCAGTGAATACCTCAGATGCTGCGGATTATGGTAAATTAATTCCGCGTCTTGATGAACTACATGATAAATATCAAACTTGTGGTAACACATTATATTACCTTTCTACGCCACCAAGCCTATACGGTATTATTCCAGAATGCCTTGCCGCACATGGATTAAATACTGAAGAGTATGGTTGGAAACGGTTGATTGTTGAGAAACCATTTGGCTATGATATTCGCACAGCGAAAGAACTAGATGTTCAGATTCATCGCTTCTTTGAAGAACATCAAATTTATCGTATAGATCATTATCTTGGAAAAGAAACAGTTCAAAACTTACTTGTTTTACGTTTCTCAAATGGGCTATTTGAACCACTCTGGAATCGTAATTTTATTGATTATATTGAGATTACAGGAGCTGAGTCGTTAGGCGTTGAAGAACGCGGTGGCTATTATGATGGCTCAGGCGCAATGCGTGATATGTTCCAGAATCATTTATTACAAGTATTAGCAATGGTTGCAATGGAACCTCCAGCAATTATTAATGCAGACTCGATGCGTGATGAAGTAGCGAAAGTACTGCACTGCTTGCATCCGTTAAGCCAAGATGATTTAGAAAATAATTTAGTACTAGGTCAGTATGGTGTGGGAATGATTAATGGTGAAGAAGTAAAAGGTTACTTACAAGAAAAAGGGGTACCTGAAGATTCTACTACTGAGACCTATATGGCATTGCGTTGTGAAATTGATAACTGGCGTTGGGCTGGCGTGCCTTTTTATGTACGTACAGGGAAGCGCTTACCAACCCGTGTCACTGAAATTGTAATTCACTTTAAAACCACGCCACATCCTGTATTCAGTCAAAAAGCGCCGGAAAATAAACTGATTATCCGTATTCAGCCAGATGAAGGTATTTCAATGCGTTTCGGTTTGAAAAAACCAGGCGCAGGCTTTGAGGCCAAAGAGGTTTCAATGGATTTCCGTTATGCAGATCTTGCATCACCAAGTTTATTAACTGCCTATGAGCGTTTACTGCTTGACTCTATGAAAGGAGATGCAACTTTATTTGCACGTACTGATGCAGTACATGCTTGTTGGAAATTCGTAGAACCGATTTTGCAATATAAAGCACAAAATGGGCGTGTATATGAGTATGAGTCTGGTACTTGGGGACCAACAGAAGCTGATAAGCTTATCGCAAAAACGGGCCGTGTTTGGCGTAAGCCGAGTGGCTTAATGAAAAAGAAGGTGTAATTTGTTGAAAAGTCCCTCTTATTTAAGAGGGATATATTGAAACTACAACTTTAGGATACACAATGAATACTGTTATTTTTGATGATGCACACAGTGCCGTTGAAAAAATTGCACAAGAGTTTTTAGCGTACAGCCTTGAAAATCGCCCGGTACATATTTCTCTTTCTGGTGGTTCGACGCCGAAATTATTATTTAAAACTTTGGCGAAAGCACCTTACAACACTGAAATTCAATGGCAAAACTTGCATTTCTGGTGGGGTGATGATCGTATGGTGTTACCAACTGATCCTGAAAGTAACTACGGCGAAGTGCAAAAATTATTATTCGACTACATTCAAATTCCTACAGAAAACATTCACCGCATTCGTGGTGAAGAGCCTGTAGAAACGGAACTTAAACGCTTTGAGCAAGAACTCAGTGCGGTCGTTCCTGAGCAAGTTTTTGATTGGATTATTTTAGGTATGGGAACAGATGGACACACTGCATCACTTTTCCCACATCAAACTAATTTTGATGATCCCAATTTAGCGGTTATCGCCAGACACCCTGAAACTGGGCAAATTCGCATTTCAAAAACAGCAAAACTCATTGAACAAGCGAAACGCGTGACTTATTTAGTGACTGGTGCAAGCAAAGCAGAAATTTTGAAAGAAATTCAAACCAAGCCAGTAGAAAGTTTGCCTTACCCAGCTGCGAAAATTAAAGCGAAAAAGGGCATTACAGAGTGGTATTTGGATAAAGATGCGGCGAAGTTGCTATAACAAGTGGTGAGATTTTTCGAAATTTTACAAAAGATTCGAGTACCAAATATAGGATAGCGCTCGTTTCCAACGAGTGCTAAAAATTAAGGCACTCGTCAAAGACGAGCACCATCGGGGGATGAAATTCAGTAAGTTTTCAAGCGTGGCTTAAGAGATAAAAGTGCGGTATTTTTTTGAAAAATTTTCTTACTTAATCAGGAGTTTAAAATGAAAAAACTATTTTCTCTTTTCATTGTATTGACTTTAATGGCTTGCTCATCTGCAATTAGCCCATATGATATTGCTCGGAAAATTCCTAAAAATACGAATAAAACTATCATTTTTAATGTAAATGCAGCTAATAATAGTGCATCTAATTTAATCTTAGCGGGAATGATGAAAGCTAGCTCAGGCGGAATAAACAAGCAATTAATGGATTTAGTGACTAATGACAATTTAAACATAGGTATTTCAGGCAAAAGCCAAATGTTAAACAAAGTAGCTGCCACATATGTTATTGAGAATGGTAAATTCGGAAAAAATACCAAAATCTTTATGGTTGGCGATAGTGAACAAGATAAAAAAGAATTAGAACAATCCGCTAATACAAAAAATATTCCTTTTGAGTATTTTTTAGTAGATAAGTAAGATTGGGGAAAAAGAAGAAACCGTCATTTACGAAAAGTACCTAACAGATTATTACCTTTATTAGAAAAATATATGATTTCTTAAAAAACAGGAGCAAACAATGTCAGTAAAAGGCGACATCGGCGTTATCGGCTTAGCGGTAATGGGTCAAAACTTAATTTTAAATATGAATGATCATGGCTTTAAAGTAGTGGCATTTAACCGCACGACTTCCAAAGTAGATGAGTTTTTACAAGGTGCTGCGAAAGGTACAAACATTATCGGAGCGTATTCATTACAAGACTTAGCGGATAAATTAGAAAAACCGCGTAAAGTGATGTTAATGGTACGTGCGGGGGATGTTGTGGATCAATTCATTGAGGCATTATTACCGCACTTAGAAGAAGGTGACATCATTATTGATGGCGGTAACACCAACTATCCTGACACTAACCGTCGTGTGGCTTACTTACGCGAAAAAGGCATTCGCTTTATTGGTACAGGGGTTTCTGGTGGTGAAGAAGGTGCACGTTTCGGACCTTCCATTATGCCAGGCGGTGATGAGTCAGCATGGGAACACGTGAAACCAATTCTACAAGCAATCTCTGCGAAAACTGAACAAGGCGAAGCGTGCTGTGACTGGGTTGGTCGTGATGGCGCAGGTCACTTTGTGAAAATGGTTCACAATGGTATCGAATATGGCGATATGCAACTTATCTGCGAAGCATACCAATTCTTAAAAGAAGGTGTAGGTTTATCTGATGATGAGTTGGAAGCAACGTTCAACGAATGGCGTAAAACGGAATTAGACAGCTATCTCATCGATATCACAGCTGATATTTTAGGCTATAAAGATGAAGATGGTACTCGCTTAGTGGATAAAATTTTAGACACTGCAGGTCAAAAAGGGACAGGTAAATGGACTGGAATCAATGCTCTTGATTTCGGTATTCCATTAACACTTATCACTGAATCTGTGTTCGCACGTTGCGTATCTTCATTCAAAGATCAACGTGTTGAAGCATCAAAATTATTCAACAAAGCAGTGGGCAAAGTGGAAGGCGATAAAAAAGTGTGGATTGAAGCGGTACGCAAAGCGTTATTGGCATCAAAAATCATTTCTTATGCACAAGGCTTTATGCTAATCCGTGAAGCATCTGAGAACTTTGGTTGGAATATTAACTACGGAAACACCGCACTTTTATGGCGTGAAGGTTGTATTATTCGTAGCCGTTTCTTAGGTAATATCCGCGATGCTTATGAAGCTAACCCAGATTTAATCTTCTTAGGTTCAGACGATTACTTCAAAGGCATTTTAGAAAATAGTTTAGGTGAATGGCGTAAAGTGGTCGCAAAATCCATTGAAGTGGGTATCCCAATGCCTTGTATGGCGTCAGCGATCACCTTCTTAGATAGCTACACCAGCGCACGTTTACCTGCAAACTTATTACAAGCGCAACGTGACTACTTCGGTGCACACACTTATGAACGTACTGACAAACCACGTGGAGAGTTCTTCCATACAAACTGGACAGGTCGTGGTGGTGATACTGCCTCAACAACTTATGATGTTTAGCTAGAAATACATTACGAAAGCCACTTGCTGAAATCAACAAGTGGCTTTTTAGTTAAAAGAGCGGTCAGAATAGATGTTATTTTCTCTGGAAAAGACAAAATAGTGCTACAATTTGTGTATCATTAAATATTAATAAAGGTATGTTATGACAATTCCTAATTATCGTGAGCAAATTAAAATCGTTTTTTTTGATATCGATGAAACTTTATTAGTCAAAGATAAAGACTATTTACCCGATGCAACGGTTTCTGCTATTCAAAAATTAAAAGCAAATGGTATTATCCCAGCTATTGCAACGGGACGCACACCGAGTAATTTTCCACCTAAAATTAAAGAATTAATTCAGCAAACCCAAATTGACTTATTTGTTACGATGAATGGTCAGTATGTCAGTTATCAAGGTGCTACTTTAGAAAAGAACCCACTTTCAAAACAAAAAATTCAGCAATTGGTCGATTTTTTCACACAACATCAAATTGAATATGCACAAATTTCACCAACAGATACTTGTGTTTCCGCGGCTACAGATAAAGTACGTAGTGCATTAGATCCTTTGAGGGGGCACTATTATGAAAATAAAGATTATTTTAAACAGCATGATGTTTTTCAAATCTTAGCTTTTTATGAGCAGCAGCAAGATGAATTAGTAAATAATTCAGGTGTTTTGAAAGGTTTGCAGGCAGTACGTTGGCATGAGCAATCTGTTGATTTATTTGATGAACATATTTCAAAAGCGACTGGGATTGCAGCTGCCATTCAGCACTTAGGTTTTTCTATGCAAAATGTGATGGCTTTTGGAGATGGTTTGAATGATATTGAAATGCTTACAATAGCAGGTGTTGGCGTAGCAATGGGCAATGCACATCAAGATCTGAAGGCCATTGCAGATCATGTAACCTTACATATTGAAGAAGATGGTATTTATTCTTTTTTAAAAAAAGCAAAACTTATTGATTAAATAAAATTTATTTTTGCGATCTTATTCGCAAGATAATCTACTAACTTTACATAAAATCCCTCCTTTATTTTAGTGTTAGATATATTAGGTTCATTATAAAATAAAGGAGCTTTATGAATTGGCTGAGTTTTCGTTGTGTTCTTTGTCAACAAAAGTTATCGATTATGACTCATGGCCTGTGTTCTCGTTGTAATAAAAAAATTAGACGTTTTGCATATTGTGGGCATTGTGGCTGCGAGTTAGTTCAAGAGGCTTTATACTGTGGTCATTGTTTGCATGATAAAATGAGCTGGGATCGCATAGTGATTATTGGACGTTATATTGATCCTTTGTCTTATTTAATTCATCGTTTTAAATTCCAAAATGCTTTCTTTTTAGACCGCACTTTAGCGAGACTGTTGTTATTAGCGTTATATAAGGCTCGGCGAACACATGGACTCATTCTACCAGAAGTTATTTTACCAGTGCCGCTACATCGTTTTCGTCATTGGCAACGTGGCTATAACCAATCTAGTTTAATAGCTAAGTGTCTTGCTAAGTGGTTAAAAATTCCTTGTGATAACGATTTATTGCAACGTATAAAACATACTCATACTCAACGAGGATTGACCGCTAAGGAGAGGCAGAAAAATTTATGCCATGCATTTAGAATTAATCCTAAATATCAAAAATGTACTTATAAGTCAGTTGCCTTACTTGATGATGTCATTACTACAGGCTCGACACTAAATGAGATTGCGAAAGTATTACGTGAAGTAGGTGTGGAAGAAATTCAGATTTGGGGACTGGCAAAAACGTAAGTAAAGATTTATTGCTGTAAAAGGTAGAAAAAAAAATAATCTAGGAGTATCATTCTTGACAATCTTACTCAAGTATTCATATTTTAGGATAATTTATGCAACAAATTATGATCTCTGAAGCTGCTCAAGCACATTTCCGCCGTTTACTTGATCAGCAAGAGGAAGGAACGAATATTCGAATTTTCGTCGTTAATCCAGGTTCTCCAAATGCAGAATGTGGAGTTTCTTATTGCCCACCAAATGCAGTTGAAAGTACAGATACTGAAATGAGATACTCTTCATTTTCTGCATTTATTGATGAAATTAGTTTACCTTTTTTAGAAGATGCTGAAATTGATTATGTTACAGAAGAACTAGGTGCTCAATTAACGTTAAAAGCACCTAATGCCAAAATGCGCAAGGTAGCAGATGATGCTCCTTTAATTGAACGTGTTGAATATGTTATTCAAACTCAAATTAATCCACAATTAGCTAGCCATGGCGGACGTATTACATTAATTGAAATTACAGATGATGGTTATGCTATTTTACAATTTGGTGGTGGTTGCAATGGTTGTTCTATGGTGGATGTGACATTGAAAGATGGTATTGAAAAACAATTATTAAGTTTGTTCTCTAATGAATTAAAAGGTGCTAAGGATATCACAGAACATCAGCGCGGTGAGCATTCTTATTATTGATTTATAAATTTTACAAATAAGGACTGGTTCATTAACTAGGTATCAGTCCTTAAATTTTGTATCTTGGTTGTTGAGATAAAAAAGAGACTATTTTCCTGGTTTTAAGCTTATTTTATCTGTCTTAATCCTGCCTCTGCTAAAGCTAAGTTTAAGCGGGTTAGTACATTCTCTTTTTCTGATGTTGTAATTAAATTAATATTTTTATTTTCTAATGCGGCATAGAACGCCCAAAATATACCTACACCTGCACTAATTCCTTTTTTCTTAAGCCGAATATAAGCATTTTTAGCACCTAATATTTGAAACGTACGAACATCATAAATTTCAACTTTTCCTAACATTCTCTCATGTTTAATGGAAAGGTTGGGTAATTCTTTAATTCTATTTCTCTTTGCAAGCTGTTCAGATAGTTTTTGATCTCTAATCTGTTGTAGAGACTCTTCTAAGATTTGCTTATAAAGTTTTTTATTTGAAGTGATTTCTTTGGGGAGGCGATAATAACTAGAAATATTGAGCGTTGAAGGTGATTGTGATTGTTTAGCCAAGTAACTCGCTGCACCTTTTGATTCTAAGTATGAGGCTAATTCCCCTTCGGCCTTCAAATAGAATATGTTATTTTGATATAAGCCAAACATGATTTTTTGGTGAAATAATCCATAGCTGGCGAAGAGACTTTTTGCTGTAACCTCTCCAATAAGATCACTTAAAATTTCTCGAATTTCTAGTGTTTCTTTTGCTGTTTTCGTCATATTAACTCTTCCTTATAGTTATACTACTTGACACATATTATTGTAATAAGCTCATAACCTTGAGCCAGCAAAGTTATAACACATCTTCATATTTTTTTAAAAAAATATTATAACTTATTGAAAATTTTGTGATTTAGATCGAAAAAATAATAAATTTTTATTCTTTTTTTGAATAAAGTTTAAACATTAATAATTTATGCCATTTTATTAATGAAGCAATTAACTCAAAAGAATAATCATAATGTATAAAATGAATTTGTCTATTTATAGAATTTATCTATTTAATAACATTGCTTAAAAAAATAGCAGTTGTATTTAATTTTCATATCTTTAACAAAAAAGGACTTGCCAGAGAAAAATAAAAGCCTATAATGCACGACCGCAAAGCAAGGAAGGCAATGAATAGTGAAAGGTAGTTGTTTTTAGGAAAAATTTCTAATGTTTCTACTTAAAATTGCTTGACAGTGAATCTGTAATTTATTATTATTTTCAGCCTTGCTTAAATGCAACGTTCTTTAACAATTTATCAGACAATCTGTGTGGGCACTTGTTGATTGATTTCATTTTGAAAAAAATTTTAATTATTGAAGTCTTGATAGGTGCTTATAACTGAAAATTCATACTGATTTAATATTAAGAGTTTAATATTAAATAGAAGTGTAAACTTTAGCTAAGCAGTTTATTGAGCGATTGAAC